>CAZTVP010000186.1:0-5517 GCA_964616995.1 uncultured Comamonadaceae bacterium | reverse complement strand
ATAATGGGAGAGAACGGTTCTACCATCCCTTCACTGGGAGACGGAAATTATGCGGTAGAAATAACCACGGATTACGGCTGTGAAGTAGAGTCAGAAGTGTTAACACTCATAAACTCTAGTGTCGAGCATTACTTTGATGAGATTGAATTAAAAATTTGGCCCAATCCTGTTTCAGATATTCTTCAACTATCATTACCTAAATACTGGACTGATCAAAATATACTTATACAAGACATTCATGGAAAAGTGGTACACACTGGCATGGTGAGTTACTCTACTTCTCCCATTGTCTTGGACTTGATTAACCTTGAGTCAGGCAGCTACATTTTAACTGCAGAAGGTTTTCCTCAGCTGCGCAAAAAATTCTTAGTACTTAAATAACGCCTAGTTCTTTACCTACTTCAGTAAAAGCAGAAATGGCTCGGTCTAAATGCTCTTTTTCATGAGCAGCACTGAGCTGAACTCTAATTCTCGCCTGTTCTTTAGGAACTACAGGATAAAAGAAGCCTATTACGTAAATCCCTCGTTCAAGTAATTTATCTGCCATCACTTGACTCAGTTTAGCATCATAAAGCATTACAGGAACTATGGCTGAATCTCCATCTTTAATTTCGAAGCCTGCGGCCTTAATTCCTTCTTTGAAATAATTAGTGTTCCACTCTAATTTGTCTCTTAGTGTGGTGTCGTCTGCTATTAAATCAAAAACAGCTAGTGAAGCTCCTACAATGGCTGGAGCTAAAGAGTTAGAGAATAAGTAAGGTCTAGAGCGCTGACGAAGCATCTCTACTATCTCCTTTCTGCCCGTGGTGAATCCACCCATGGCTCCGCCTAGTGCTTTACCTAAAGTTCCAGTGATTATATCTACCCTACCTAAGACATTTTTAAGTTCTACTGAACCTCTTCCTGTTTTTCCTATGAAACCTGTGGCGTGGCATTCATCTACCATTACTAGCGCATCATACTTATCTGCTAGATCACATATTTTGTCTAGTTGGGCTACAAAGCCGTCCATAGAGAACACGCCATCTGTAACTATGATTTTAAATCGCGCTCCTTCCGCTGCCTTGAGTTGTTCTTCTAGATCTGCCATGTCATTGTTAGCATATCTGTATCTGGCAGCTTTGCACAGCCTAACACCATCTATAATGGAAGCATGGTTCAAACTATCAGAGATAATGGCATCTTCTTTAGTTAGCAGCGGCTCAAAAACTCCACCGTTAGCGTCAAAGGCTGCAGCATACAAAATGGTGTCTTCCGTATGTAAGAAATCTGCTATGCGCTGTTCTAGCTCTTTATGTATGTCTTGAGTACCGCAGATAAACCGCACAGAACTCATCCCGAATCCATGAGAATCTAGTGTTTTCTTAGCTCCTTCAATTACGGCAGGATGATTAGACAACCCTAAATAATTGTTAGCGCAAAAGTTAATTACCTCCTCTCCGGTAGAAATCTTAATCACCGCTTCTTGTGGGCTAGTGATGATTCTCTCTTTCTTGAATAATCCTGCTTCTATGATTTGTTTCAGCTCCTCCTGAAGGTGATCTTTTATAGCTCCGTACATAGTGTTTTCAAATTAAATCTGAGCGCAAATGTAGGAATAATGAAAGGTCGAATTCTAACATGAGCATTTAACCCGAATTATGCTTTAGAGCAACTATTCCTATCTCAAACCTCTTTGAAATCTTACTTACGCATGTAATTTAACTGGTGATTCCAGACTGTACTTTTTACCAAAATTATAGAACTACAAGTGATGAAACGAATTGTACTAAATCAAAATGAAGTGCACTTCCACTAAGGAACAGTATGCGGAGACATTTTAAAGGATTAGTACCATTAAAACTCCCGCCCCATCAAACTCTCTGAAAAAGCCAGAAGTTCTTCTTTAACCGAAGAATTTCCAGAGGTCTCATTTAAACATTGCACCGCTTTAGTGTAATAGTCATCTGAGAGAGAAAGAAGGTCTTTATCTACTTCAAGGTCTTGGAATAACTCTAGCGTTTCAGCTACTTTCTTGGTAGAATCTTGTTCACTGTAGAGCTGCCAGAATTTATCTTTTTGGGCTTGGTCTGCTTTATCCCAAGCTCTGAGGGCTAAGTATGTTCTCTTGTTGGCTATGATGTCTCCACCTTTCTGTTTTCCCACCTTATGAGATGTTCCGAATGCATCCAGGTAATCGTCTCTGAGCTGAAAAGCCATACCCATGTTCAATCCATACTCATAAATAGCCTTTCTATCTTCAACTGATGCTCCTGCGGTGATAGCTCCCATTTCTAATGCACAAGCTAAAAGGACACTGGTTTTTAGCTTTATCATTTCTAAATAATCTGGAATAGAAACATCATTCCTGCTCTCGAATTCCATATCTAGCTGCTGCCCTTCGCATACTTCTAGTGCTGTTCTGCTAAAAAGCTCATTCAAAGGAACCACGTACTCTGAGGCTGTTTTTATTATTAGCTGATAGGCCTGCACCAGCATGGCGTCACCTGAGAGAATGGCTGTATTGTCATCCCACTTTTCGTGTACAGTTTGCTTTCCTCTACGCAGTGGAGCATTATCCATGATGTCATCATGCATGAGGGAGAAGTTGTGGAACACTTCCACAGCCAAAGCGGGTGCTGAAATATGCTCTAACTCTCCATTAAAATAGGCGTTGGATAAAATAGCTAATGCTGGTCTTAACCTCTTTCCTCCCAAGTTCAATAGATATTCTACTGGAGAATACAAGCTATGCTCAGGCATGGTTTGGATAAAATTCTGAAGTGCTTTTTCTACTTCTTGAATGCTTTGATTCAGTGTCATTTTCCGCTTTTCAACTGATTTAGAAGATAGGTTCCGTAGCCGCTTTTTACTAGTGAATTAGCCAATGCTTCTAGCTCATTATCCGAGATGAAACCCATACGCCAGGCTACTTCTTCTATGGCTCCTATTTTTAACCCTTGGCGCTGCTCTATAACCATTACATATTGGCTGGCTTGCATAAGAGATTCAAATGTTCCCGTGTCTAACCAAGCTGTTCCTCGGTCTAGTTTAGTGACTTGAAGCTTGCTTGCTTCTAAGTATGCTTTGTTTACATCTGTAATCTCATACTCTCCTCTGGCGCTTGGTTCAAGTTGCGCGGCTATATCCACTACAGAATTATCATAATAGTACAGTCCAGGAACCGCGTAATTTGATTTAGGATTAGCAGGTTTTTCTTCTATGGAAATAGCTTTGTTGTTTTCATCAAACTCTACTACTCCATAACGCTCAGGGTCATTCACGTGATAGGCATAGACCATTCCTCCGGAGACGTCAGTGTTATTGCGCAGCAGCTTACCGAAACCTTTACCATAGAAAATATTATCTCCTAACACTAGCGCTACTTTATCGTTTCCGATGAATTCCTTTCCCAGCACAAATGCCTGTGCCAAGCCGTTAGGAACTTCCTGGACTTGATAAGAAAAATTACAGCCTAGTGAGCTTCCATCACCTAATAAGCGCTGAAATCCAGGCAAATCCTCAGGAGTGGAAATTATGAGAACATCTCTGATATTACTGAGCATAAGCGTAGAAAGCGGGTAGTAAATCATAGGCTTATCATACACTGGCATGAGCTGTTTACTGACAGCCTTGGTAATGGGCCAAAGCCTGCTTCCTGTTCCGCCTGCTAGTATGATTCCTTTCATTTAGTGAGGGCCGTTTTTTCTGATGGTGAGCTCATCTACATCTATGTCATCTTCTTCATCGAAAATAACGAAGAGCGGCTCATGCATTATCTTATCTGTGAAGCGTTTATCCAAGCTAAGAAGGAGCGTGGGTAGCAATACCAAGTTAGCGAACATAGCCACTAACAACGTTACCGAAACCAAGATTCCAAGTGCTCGAGTTCCTTCAAATTCTGATGCCATAAACACGGCAAATCCAAAGAATAAAATGATGCTGGTGTACATCATACTCACTCCAGTTTCCCGAACTGCAGAGATTACCGCGTCCTTTATTTTCCAGCCGTTATGGGTGAGTTCCTGCCTGAATTTGGCCAAGTAGTGTATAGTATCATCCACCGAAATCCCGAAGGCTATACTGAATACTAAGACCGTACTAGGCTTGATAGGAATATTAAAGTATCCCATAACCGCAGCGGTAAATAGAAGTGGAATCAAGTTAGGAACTAGGGAGATGAGTACCATTTTAACCGACCTGAAGAGCAGAGCCATGAGAAGTGCTACAAAACAGATAGCTATGAATAGACTCATAGCTAAGTTCGAGACCATGTAAGAAGAACCCTTGGTAAACGCTACTGCTGTTCCAGTGAGGCTCGTGGTGAATTTATTAGGTGGGAAAATACTGTCTATTTCTGCTTCTACCTTAGTCACCAGCTCTTTCATTTCTATGGTTCCTATATCTGCTACATTGGCTGAAACTCTGGTCTTTCGGTATGTTGAATCTATGAATGAAGACTCTTGATTTCCTGTATCGTATTGACTCTTAAAATAGGGCCCTATAAGCGTCTGTTCATTGTTTTTGATGAGAGCATAGCGTTCTGGAGCTCCGTTGTAAAAAGCTTGCCGTGCAAATTTTGATACATCCGCTATGGAGAGACTTCTAGAAAGTTCAGGATACTTTTCTAGCTTTTTCTGAAGCTTAGCTATTCGTTTGATATTGGATAGCTTGGTCATTTTTCCAGCACTATCACTTTTTATCACTATCTCAAACGGAAGTACTCCGTTATACTGCTCTTCAAAGAATTTTAAATCGGTAATAACTCTATCATCTTCTGGCAAATCATCTACCACATTTCCAGTAGAAGTCATGAGAGAAACTCCTATAAATCCTAACACCACAACTCCTATCAGTGAAGCATAAACTCCTGTTCTTTTGTGTGTGACCAGACTTACTAGTACTTCTACAGCGGCATACGTCCATTTTCTCCTAAGATGCTTTATATCTTTAAGTGATGGAGGATTTAAATAGCTATAAACCGTAATTATCACCAGTATAGACAGAGCAAACATGATGATGATGTTGATAGATGCTATTACACCAAACTCTTTTAGGATATCACTATAGGTGAAAACAAACGTCCCGAAGCCCATAGCAGTGGTGAAGTTGGTGAGGAACGTAGCACTTCCTATCTTGGTAACTACGCGCTGCAATGCTAATACCTTGTTTCCATGCTTCTTGAACTCTGCGTGGTATTTATTAATGAGGTAAACACAATTCGTAATACCTATTATAATCATGAGCGATGGAATCAAAGCCATTAAGATGGATAGCTCATAATTAAACAGTGTAATGATTCCTAAACTCCATACCACACCTATAGCCACCACCATTAAACAAACTCCTACCAGAATGATATTTCTGAAAAACAGAAACAGCAAAATGGCCGTTACCAAAGCACTTAGAAAGATGAACAACCTCAGCTCAGCCTTTACTTTGGCCGTCATTTGATCACGAATAAAGGGCAGTCCTGAGACGTAGGTTTTTATTCCAGTATCAGCAGTAAACTGATTCATCATACCTACTATTTCATCT
>CAZTVP010000185.1:4083-5566 GCA_964616995.1 uncultured Comamonadaceae bacterium | reverse complement strand
TAATTGTGCAGTTTTACAGCTATACGTAAGTGTAGTAAATACACGAAACTGCATCTTCATTATCCTAAATTCACATTTATTTACCTCTTAGCTTTACACCTATGAATTACTTTTAGACCGTGGCTAAGTATGGGTTAATTATAGAGAATGTAAAAGTGGCGTTGAGAGCTGTGCGCGGTCAGCTGCTGCGTACTGCGCTTACGGTTATGATTATAGCCATAGGAATTACAGCACTTATCAGCATTATTACTGCTACTACTGCGCTGGAGAATAAAATTTCTAGTGAGTTCTCATCCTTGGGAACTAATACGTTCACTATTAAAGCCAATAATACGCGCTCCAGAAGAAGAGGAATAGTCAATAAGCAGTACGATGATATTTCATTTAAAGAAGCGCTTAAATTCAAATCCAATTATGAGCGTGAGGACATAGTAAGTGTATCTGCCGTAGCTAGTTTTAGTGCTACGGTGAAGTATAGGTCTGAACTGACCAATCCTAACATTACCATGACTGGAGTGGATGAGAATTACCTAGAGTTATCTGGTTATGAGATAGATGCTGGTCGTAATTTTTCTACCACTGAGATTTCTCTTGGTTCTAATACGGTTCTACTAGGAAGTGATGTGGCTAGCAAACTTTTTACTTCTAATGAACAAGCCATAGGCAAAAGAGTTTCCATAGACTCAAAGTCATTTCATGTAGTGGGAGTGCTAAAGTCCAAGGGAAATAGCTTGAACATGTCTGGAGATAATCAGTGCCTGATACCCGTTACAGTTACTCGAAACAACTATGAAGTAGATGGAACTGAATACCGTACCAATGTGATGGTCTCTGATCCAAGGCTACTGGATGATGCTATCCAATCTGCCATGGGCACCATGAAACTGATTAGAAAAGACCCTCCTGGGGAGGACTCCTTTACTATTTCCAAAGCAGATAGTACGGCTAATCTGGTGATAGAAAATCTGAGCAATATTACACTGGCGGCTACTATATTGGGGTTCATTACGCTATTGGGTGCAGGTATTGGGCTTATGAATATCATGCTGGTTTCTGTGACCGAGAGAACGAGAGAAATAGGTGTTCGAAAAGCTGTGGGTGCTAATGCTTCTCTTATTCGGCAGCAGTTTTTGATAGAGGCCATTATCATAGGTCAGATAGGCGGTTTTCTCGGGATTTTTCTCGGGATTCTGTTTGGGAATGTAACGGCTCTCTTTCTGAGTACTGGTTTTACAGTTCCATGGGTTTGGGTTTTGATAGGCGTGGGACTGTGCTTTTTAGTGAGTGTACTGAGTGGATATTATCCTGCTAAAAAAGCTTCTGAGCTAGACCCGATAGAGTCGCTGAGGTATGAATGATTTTTTCTGATGTGCTAATATAGTAATGTGGTAATTGCTTCAATTGGCCTAGCTTTCCAAAAAAACTCAAAATAACGAACCGTGAACTCTGAACAACCAACATCTAACTTCAAACATCAAACCCC
>CAZTVP010000185.1:0-4073 GCA_964616995.1 uncultured Comamonadaceae bacterium | reverse complement strand
CCCAGCTTAACTTCTAATCAGCAAAATCCTAGAATACTCCTTCCGTAAAAGAGACAATGCTTCTTCTGGTTTGGTTTTTAGCTTGAAAAGGACTACTCCTGTGTCTAGTTGGTCGGCTTGTTTGACTTGTTCTTCCAGTGGTTCTATTTCTGGGTGTTCGGTTTTTATCAGCTGCGCAAAGTGTTGTTCGAACTGCTTCTGAAATGAAATAATTTCTTGAACTATCTGCTTTATTCGCTGGGCATTGAGGGTTTGGGCTAGAAAGGTTCTTTGCACCGCTAAACCCGACTGATAGCTTTTTATTAATGCTGTAAGTGAGCTAGAATCTAGTGAAGGGAATTCAAGGCTTAAAGTTTCAGGATTATTCTTGGAAGATAATTCTAGCTGAATTTCTGCTAGGGATTTTAACCTTCTTAACCTTGAATTATAAAGCACGGGGACTACTGGATTTCTGAGGAAATAGTCTCTGAGTTCAAAGATTTTCTCCTCTACTATTTCTTCTAGAATATCTGCTGGTGGCATTTTTTCTAAGTCTAGCACCTGTAGTATGTAATAGGATTCTAACAAAGATGAAAATAAATGTTACTTAACTGTTAAACCTTGACCCAGCCTATGGAGGATTGTATATTTGTGAATTCAAAAATAAAGCGAAATGAAGATTTTTATGAGCATGATAGTGGCACTTATTTTAATGTCTGCGGGATGTGAATCTGCGGATGTGAGTGCTAAGGTGAATGACACAGATACTGCTAAAGCTAAAACTGAAAAAAACTCAGAGGAATGGACTGAGCCTACCAACTCTGATGTAGATTATTCAAATAAAACTGAAATAGGTGATATAGCTGGAAATGTGACTATCAATGGTACACTTTCTAATGGTCAGCGTGTAGAAGGCCAGTGGATAAAAATCTACGAGACAGAGGGGAAAGACATTTTTCTGCTGGACAGCGCTAAGGTTTCTGGGAATAACTTCACTATGAATCTGAAGGATGTAAAAGTGGGGATTTATAAGCTTGGTCTTAAGAAGTTTCAGTTAGGTGAACTTATCATCAACCCGAATGAAAAAGAACTGAACGTTACCGGAAACGCCATGAATATGGAAAGAACACTGAAAGTAATGGGCTCACAAGAAAACACCGCTCTTGTAGAACACCGTAAGCTATTGAATACACACAAAGCGGAGCTGAAAAAAATCAGAGGAATGAAAGCTTCTACAGATGCTAAACTGAAACTAATTTACAAACAAGATGAGATTCTAAAAGGACAGCAGGACGAACTAGCAGATAAGTATGAAGGAACGTTCTTCAGTAAAATGGTGAGAAGAATGCAGAGTCCTAATCGTTTTGACAAAGCTAATTACTGGAAGGATATAGATTTTTCTGATGAATCTTTAGTTCGTTCTATGGCACTAAATGATAGAATTCAGGATTACATGAGAATTCATGCCAGTAAAGGAGGTGAAGATGGATTTTATAATGCAGCTGATGTGATTCAAGACATTTCTTCAAAAAGTGAAAAAGTAAGATACTTTATGCTTTATACTATGATGGAAGGATTCTACACAAGTGGAATGGAAGACGAAGCTTTCTATGTAGCAGACAACTATCTTCATGCTGATGCTTGTGGTGACACTGAAGTAGCTAACCTCGTTTTAAGAAGAGCAGATGGACTAAGAAGCTTACAATTAGGTCAGACTCCACCAGATTTCAGCATAATGAGTGATGCAGGAAAAATGGTAAACATGAGAGATGTAGCTTCTAAGAATGAACTTACGTTGATTATGTTTTGGGCTTCTTGGTGTCACAAGTGTGAGCAGGAAATGCCAGTTATCAAAAGAATCTATGATGCTAACAAAGCCAAAGGATTTGAAATCATAGGTGTTTCTGTGGATATGGAGAAAAACGCTTGGAAAAATGGTATTCAAGCTAAAGGATGTAACTGGATTAACGTTAGCCAACTAGAAGGATGGCAAAGTGATGTAGCTAAGGATTACAGAATATCTACCACTCCAGTAATGTTCTTAGTAGATTCTAAAGGAGAACTTATTCTTAAGCCAGACAGAGCGTTTAAGCTTGAGAAATGGATGAAGGAGAATTTTTAAGTTCTCTAAACGAAATAAGATTTATGATTGCAGGGAGTCTATAATTTAGGCTCCCAATTTTTATATAAGTCCAGAATGATTCCATCTGACAGACCTACTTTAGGAACTTTTACTTCGTTTACTCCAGCCATTTTCATGATTCTGGTATAAATATCAGCGGCTACTACTATCACATCTGCTCTGTCGGGCTTTAACCTAAGCTTGCTTATTCGTTCTTCGTAAGAAAAGCTTTTTAAGTATTCACCAGTATTCTCGAGCGTCTCTAAGGTCAGAGGCTCATACCTTTTTAAACCAGCTTCTTTATGAAGTCTATTAATGTTTCCACCTGTTCCTATTCCTGTGAGGTTTTTAGTACGGATATCATTGGCCTTAATCCACTTTTCTATATTTAGCCACTTGTCATCTAGGTCTTGGTTACTTAATCCTCTTACAGTTCCTATTTTAAAGCTTTTGGCTGCTGTACGTTGTCCTTTTTCTATTAGGGTCACTTCAGTGCTTCCTCCTCCAAGGTCTATGTACAAGTAAGACTCCTCAGGGTCTATGTATCTGGAGTCTCTGAAATTCGAGAAGAGCAAGCTGGCCTCTTCTTTTCCTGGTATAATTTCTATATTGATATTAGTTCTGAGTCTTACTATCTCTGCCACTTGTTCTCCATTAGAAGCTTCTCTCATAGCTGAAGTGGCACATGCTCTAAAATCCGTCACCTCGTGCACATCCATCAGGTTCCAGAATGCTTCCATAGTCCGTACGAGTTGATTGGTTTTCTTAGTAGAAATCTTTCCTACGCTGAATGAGTCTTCCCCAAGTCGGATGGGAACTCGTGTAAGTGAAATTTTACGTACTAAATCTTTGGCTCCATTTTCACCTTTAATGACTTCTTCTATGAGTAGTCTTATGGCGTTAGAACCTATATCTATGGCTGCTAATTTCATACTAAATCTTTAAGCTGACTGTACCTTTCTGTTTGAGAATCTATAGTTCCAGAAATTTGATTTTTATACGGATTAGTCTGTTCCGTGTCTATGATTCTAGCTTTTTTATCATCTGATAACTGCAGACTGAGGTAGTCTTGAACTTCTTTTTTAAGGTCTGGCTGCGCAATGGGGATAGAAACTTCTATCCTACGGTCTAGGTTTCTTCCCATCCAATCGGCAGAGGAAATGTAAACTAACGGTTCTCCTGCATTTCCAAATTCCAACACTCTGCTGTGCTCCAAGTATCTTCCTACTATACTGACCACATTTATATTTTCACTAAGTCCTTCTACACCAGGAACCAGACAACAGATTCCTCTTATGACACAGTCTATTTTCACTCCTGCCTTGCTCGCTTCATACAGGAGGTTTATCATCTGCTTATCTACTAGATTGTTTAACTTAAGTCTGATGTATGCAGGTTGGCCAAATTTTGCAACGCGTATTTCATTCAAAATCAGTTCTGAAAACTTAGCTCTCGAATCAAATGGTGACACCACCAAGGAGCTAAACTTTACCCGCTGAAACGCATTTTCAAACAGACTGAACAGCTTCTTCAAGTCAGAGACCACAGATTTCTGAGTGGTAAATACTCCTAAATCTTCATAGATACTTGAGTTCTTTTCATGGAAATTCCCTGTTCCTACATAACCTATGTGAGCAGTTTGACCAGCTACTTTACGCTGAATAAGAATGATTTTAGAATGAACTTTATAACCCGGAGCTCCTAAAATCACCTTTGCGCCAGCGTCTCTCAGTAAATCAGAATAATAGATGTTATTTTCTTCATCAAAACGAGCCTGAATCTCTACTATTACCTTTACACGTTTTCCGTTTCTAGCAGCATTTATGAGCGCATTCACGACATCCGAATCTTTACTCAATCTGTACACCGTAATACTGATAGAACGAACGTTCGGGTCTATGGCAGCTTCTCTAAGCACAGCAGTTATGTAGTCAAACCGCTGATATGGCATGTGCAGCAGCACATCTTTTTT
>CAZTVP010000184.1:0-5588 GCA_964616995.1 uncultured Comamonadaceae bacterium | reverse complement strand
GCTTCAAGACTGGTTCGAGAAATTCGAGATTTCAGAATGGTGGCATAAAAAAGTGGAAGAACTATCCAAAGGAATGGCACAAAAGATACAGTTCATAACCACTGTGCTTCATGAACCTAAGCTTCTCATTCTGGATGAACCTTTCAGTGGATTCGACCCGATTAACACGAATCTGGTCAAGTCTGAAATCTTAAGATTAAAGGAACAAGGTACGAGCATCATCCTCTCCACACACAACATGTCTTCTGTAGAAGAAATCTGTGATTCCATAGCCCTCATAAATCAAAGTGAGAAAATCCTAGATGGAAAAGTAGAAGACATCAGAAATAAATTCGGGGCTCGGACATATACATTAGAGTTTACAGGAAATATGATAGGCTTTACGAATGCGCTTTGGACTAACTACGAGTTAATAGAGAAGGAAAGTGAAGGAAATGAGCACAAGTGCATAGTGAAGATTCTAAACGAAAAATCATCCTTAAACGACTTAATAAGTGTAACGCTTCCAGAAGTGCAGTACACAAGTATTCAACCGCTGAAACCAAGTATGAATGATATTTTCATTCAAGCAGTTCAGGAAAAATCTTCAGCCAAATGAGTAAGACATCACTGATTATAAAGCGAGAATACCTCACAAGAGTTAAGAAGAAGTCGTTTCTGATATTGACATTCGTGGCTCCTCTGCTATTTGTGGGAGTTATGGTGGGCGCTATACTTATAGGTATTTCTGACAACACAGACCATTACGTGCTCATAGAAGATACTCAAGGTGTTTTCACTAAAGAGATAAATGGAAAGACACTACCACTGAATCCTGAAAGATGGGAGAATGCTAAGGATAGCAGTATGGTTTATGAGTTCAGCAGAAATGAACTCTCTCCAGAAGATTTCAAAGAAAGTGACTTTACGCTGAAGATTACACTAGACGGTGAAAACCTGAATTCAGAACAAGTTCCTATGATGTACAAGGATTTGCCTTCTGGAATAGTAAAAACAGGATTAGAACGTAAGCTCCAAGATGAATACCAAGAGCTCACGGTGAAAACCAAACTGGATATCACACCTGAACAGTACCGTTCTGCCAAGGTAGATATCAGACTGCTAGAACAAGATGTAGAAAACCTAGATGAAACAGACACAGCTCAAAGAGAACGTGGAGGAATAGGTTTAGCCTTTGCTGTGATGATTTATATGTTCATCTTCTTATTCGGTTCTCAAGTTATGAGAGGTGTTATAGAAGAAAAGACCAATAGAATAGTGGAAGTGCTTATTTCTAGTGTAAAGCCATTTCAGCTGATGCTTGGTAAGGTGATAGGTGTTGCACTTGTTGGACTGACTCAGTTTTTACTTTGGATAGGGTTAACTTCCTTACTTGGATTTATAGCGCTGACTATAATTCCTACCTTCATGGATCCGGCAGAATTAGCTGCTCAAGCTGAGAATGGTGCTAATATGATGCAGGATAACCCGGCACTCAGTTTAGAAGCACTAAAGGAAAATAAGATTGGTAGGATTTTCTTCTCCGCTAATTGGTCTGCTATTATCGGTGCATTCATCTTTTTCTTTTTGGGAGGATATTTCCTTTACGGCTCACTCTTTGCAGCTATAGGAGCAGCGGTAGATGGAGAAGCTGATACACAGCAGTTCATGGCTCCGGTAACCATTCCACTCATCTTCGGGTTGATTATAGCAGAGATGGCTGTTTTTGTAAATCCAGAGAGTACGGCTGCTACATTCTTTAGCTTATTTCCATTGACCTCACCTATAGTTATGCTCGTTCGAGTAGCTATGGGAAATGTGGAAATGTGGGAGTTCGCTTTGAGTGCACTTCTGCTCATTCTTACCTTCTTAGGCACCATTTGGCTGGCTGGTAAAATTTATAGAACTGGAATTCTCATGTATGGTAAGAAAGTATCATACAAAGAATTATGGAAGTGGTTAAAATACTAGGAGTTTTATGCGCTGCGCAATAGTCGATTTAGGAACCAACACATTTAATCTGCTGATAGCAGACATAACTGAGGAAAGCTTTTCAGTTATCCATAAGGAAAAGCAAGCCGTTAAACTGGGGAAATCTGGACTAGCGGAAGGGGAAAAGAAAATTCAGCCTGATGCTATAGAAAGAGGACTAAAAGCCATGAAGCATTATGCCAATGTAGTTTCCTCTTTCAGCCCAGACAAAACTATAGCCATAGCTACTTCAGCATTGAGAGATGCTAGTAATTCCTCTTTATTCATAGATGAAGTAAAAGCTCAGACGGGAATTCAAATTCAAGTCATTTCAGGAGAAGAAGAAGCACGACTGATAGCTAAGGGAGTTGAACAGACATTGCACCGCCATGTAAAAAACCACCTCATAATGGACGTAGGTGGAGGCAGCACAGAATTCATTATAGTAAAAGATGGAAATACCGTTTGGTCTAGGAGTTATGATTTAGGAGTAAGCAGATTACTTGATTGGTTAAAACCATCAGACCCTATAACTTCATCAGAAATCCAGAAGCTGCAAGAGAGAATCACATCTGAATTAGAGGAATTATTCGAGCAAGTAGAAATTCATGAGATAACCACTTTAGTAGGAAGCAGCGGCTCTTTTGATTCTATTCATGATATGATTCACTGGGTGGAATTCGAGAAATTTACGTCAGACGGACTTGATTTTAATGAAATAAATCTCGAGGAGTACACGGAACTCCACAACAGACTGGTAGATTCTACTCTTGAAGAAAGAGCCAACTGGCCTGGGCTAGTAGCCATGAGAGTAGATATGGTAGTAATAGCTACCCTAGAGATTTTTACCGTGATTCATGCTGGAAAACTAGATAGAGTTTACCGGTCGGCTTATGCGCTTAAAGAAGGAATCCTGAAGGAACAGGCCGAAAAAAATATTGGAATAAAAATTGGGTAAGACCCACTAAAAGATACACATGTCTAAAATTCTTGTCATAGATGATGAAGCTCCTATCAGAAATTCACTGAAGGAGATTCTGGAGTACGAAAAATTTAAGGTAGATACAGCTGAAGATGGTGCCACCGCCCTCCACATATTAGGAAAAGAAAAATTTGATGTCATTTTCTGCGACATTAAAATGCCTAAAATGGATGGGCTGGAAGTGCTCGGTAAAATCCAAGAGATGAATCTAGATGTACCAGTGATAATGATATCTGGACACGGTACGGTAGATACAGCGGTGGAAGCACTAAAAAATGGAGCATACGACTTTATTCAGAAGCCGCTTGACCTGAACAGGATTTTAGTTACGCTGCGCAATGCCACCGACCAATCCTCTTTAGTGAAAGAAACAAAAACGCTTAAGAAGAAAATCCACGCTAGTAAAACCTCTGATATAGTAGGTGAATCTAAAGCCATTTTAGAGATAAAAGAAATGATAGACACCGTAGCTCCTACTGATGCTCGTGTTCTCATTACAGGAGGAAATGGAAGTGGAAAAGAGCTTGTAGCCAGGCAGCTCCATGAAAAGAGTTCTAGAAATAAAGCTCCGTTTGTAGAAGTGAATTGCGCAGCTATACCAAGTGAACTGATAGAAAGTGAGTTATTCGGTCATGAGAAAGGAGCGTTTACCTCAGCCGTAAAACAGAGAAAAGGAAAGTTTGAACAGGCAGATGGCGGTACACTTTTCTTAGATGAGATAGGTGACATGAGCGCTAGTGCGCAAGCTAAAGTGCTAAGAGCCCTTCAAGAGAATAAAATTACTCGAGTAGGTGGTGATAAGGACATTAAGGTGAATGTAAGAATAGTAGCAGCTACTAATAAAAACCTGAGAGAAGAAATAGATACTGGAAAGTTCAGAGAAGACCTATTCCATAGACTAAGTGTAATCTTAATTCATGTTCCAAGTCTAAACGAAAGAAAAGATGATATTCCATTACTAGCAGACTTCTTCGTAAAGAAAATCTGTGATGAGTATGGAATGGCTCAGAAGAGAATTACTCCTGAAGCACTTACAGAACTTCAAAATGTAAACTGGACGGGAAATATTCGTGAGTTCAGAAACATCATAGAAAGACTTATCATTTTATGCCCTGAAAAGATTGACGCTAAACAAGTTAAGCAGTACGCTAACCCTAACCCTGCTTAGAAAAACAGGCATACGTAGAATTTAGGATTACCATATTTAAACAAAAAGAGGCAACCCAGCGGTAAGATTCACGTCTTATATACGAGTGCCTTAAAACAAGGTTACACTGAAACCCTAAAAATTCTACGTCATGGAAATATTTACAAACATTTTAGCCAATTTCTCAGATTATATTTCTGATATGAGCACGGGAATGCTTATCGTAATTCCTCTATTATTCTGCATTGGTTTAGTAGCTAAGTGGAGATTGTTTGATAAGTGTAATTTATCAAACAGAGAAATCTTACTAGGGACATTTTTACCTATCTACGATTTCTACCTTACGCTAAAAATCATAGGAAGACCAACTAAGCAGTTATTATACCTATTAATTCCTGGGTTCAACTTATTCTTTGTAATTAAAGTATTATTTGAGCTACTGAACAGCTTCGGTAAGTTCCATATCATAGACTACGTTCTAGCCATCATCTTCAACATTTTCTACTTCCTAAATTTAGGATTAGCGTATAACGAAGTGTACTACGGAACAGTATATGACAAGTCTGATGAAGACTTAGCTAAGATGAAAGCCAGAGCTGAAAAAGCTGCTCTAGCTTAAGTAACTCTTAGCCTTTTCTAAGGCAGACTGAATTCCAGATACATCAGAACCTCCTGCTGTAGCAAAGAAAGGCTGGCCTCCACCGCCACCTTTAATTTCAGCAGCTAGTTCTTTAATAATATTGCCAGCGTGTAGCCCACGCTGGTTTATTGTTTCTTGACCTACCAAACATGAAATAACTGGCTTACCTCCTTGGTCTGTAGCTAACACAAGTAGGATATCATCAAACTCTTTCTTAAGCTCAAAAGCTAAGTCCTTTATTCCACCAGCATCTAAATCTACTTTCTCAGCTAAGAACTTAGTTCCATTTACTTCTGTAATCTTAGATTTTATCTCTTGAGAAAGTCCAGCAGCGGCACTTTTCTTTAGCGCTTGAATCTGCTTTTCTAATTCTTGATTTTTATTCAATAAGTCGTTTACAGACTTCACTACATCCTGTGGTGACTTAAGAGCAGCTTTAACCTGACCTATTAGCTCTTGCTGGTCATATACGAATGCCTCAGCAGCTTTACCTGAAATAGCTTCTACCCTTCTCACTCCGCTTGCCACAGAACTCTCGCTGGTAATTTTGAATAATCCTATTTCTCCTGTTTGATTTAGGTGTGTCCCACCACAGAGTTCAATGCTCGGCCCGAATTTGATTACTCTTACTTTATCGCCATATTTCTCACCGAAGAGCATCATGGCTCCGCTTTCTTTGGCTTCTTCTAGAGTAGCTTCTCTGTTTTCTTCAAGAGCAAGATTCTCTCTTACCATTTGGTTCACTCGAGATTCCACCTGTTTAAGCTCTTCATCTGTGACTTTAGAAAAATGAGAAAAATCAAATCTTAAATAATCATTATTCACCAAACTTCCTTTCTGTTCCACATGAGTTCCCAGGACTTCTCTAA
>CAZTVP010000183.1:0-5589 GCA_964616995.1 uncultured Comamonadaceae bacterium | reverse complement strand
TTCATTTGGCTTAAGGTCTTGGCGTTTATTTACTATTTCGCTCAGTAAATGTGCGCCTGACATAGCCATGAGAGCACCTGGAACTCCATGTCCCGTGCAGTCTGCTGAAGCTATCCAAATGTGTTTTTCAGTGGTCTGGCACCAGTAAAAATCACCACTTACGATGGCCTTGGGTTTGTAAAGCACAAATGACTCTGGGAAAGCTCTAAGTATAGTTTCGTCTGCTGGTAAAATCGTTTGCTGCAGACGCTTGGCATAATTAATACTATCTGTGAGGTCTTTGTACAGCTCAGTTACTTTCTCCTTTTGATTCTCTATTTCTTCCTTCTGACGAACTACCTCATCTGTTCTTTCCTGAACCTTTAACTCGAGGTATCTTTCATTCTCTGCCAGGTCATCACGCATCTTGAGCAGCTCTCTACCTAGTTCATCGTCCTCACTCAGCGGTTCGTACTTAGCATCGAAATTTCCTGAACCTACTTCATTAGCAAATTCCGTAGTTCTTTTTAATCCGTCTATCAGCCTATTCACCGCGAAGCTCATATCTCCTATTTCATCACTAGACGTGTGCTTGGATTTTTCTGGGAAAATACCTTTACCCAAGTAGAGAAGTACTCGTTTCAAGTAGTTGACAGGTTTCACTATAGAACGAATAGTGAAGTGAGCTATAACTACCCCTGATATAAGAACGAAGATGAAGATAGCTACAAGCTTTACTAAGAGCGTATTAAACGACTCAGCCATGAGTTTACTCTTCTCGCTAATGACTGCCTGCTGCTTATCTATTAGATTTCCTATCAGCACATAAAGGTGCTCTGAAATGGTATCTACCTTGTTCTCATCTTCTATGAGAAATTCAGCATTCATAACATTTATAGGCGTGTAACTCTCAAAAGTGGGAAGTATCCTTCTAATCTCATTAAAGACCACCGTAAGTGCTAAAATCTCTTGTTCTATCTCTTGAAAAAGCAGCTTATCCTCAGCATTCCACAGTTCACTGTAAAGTTCTAAATCTTTTAGTTTATTAGGTAAATCTTGTTCTACGGTCTCCTGGAGTTTTAGCTTGGTAGGATTATCCGCCCTGGACTGATAAAGCACCCAGTTTTCTGCAAGTGCCACAGATTCAGAAACTTGATTCTTCAGAAGATTTAGATGATAAAGTGCGGGAGAATGTTTCTCATTAATATCCCTCGTAAGCTCAATACTCTTGGTAAGCGTAGTAGTAGTAATGAATAGAACTATAGCTACCACAAGAATAAATAATCCAAAACCCAAGGAAATCTTCCTTGATATGGTAAACTTAAAGTTCATTAACGAGAATTAGGGTGGATCCCAAAGAAAGAGATTTTCTTCTAGTTTCCGAAGAAAATCTTAGGCTATTTCTCTAGCAGTTCATCCACACGCGCCTTATACTCAAGATAAGTATCGAAGTTATTTAGCGCTCTATTGATAAACATCAGACCTTTAAGCGTTTCTAATCTATTAGGTCTTAATTCATCAGCCGTTTGCATGTAAGGAAGTGCTTGACTAAAGAAGGTAACACACTCTTTTTGAATCTGAATAAGCTCTTCTAAACCAGTTTTGTAATCAATTTTAGAAATGGCTCTAGCTCCTTCATTGTAGTAAATGATGGCCAGATTAAAATTAGCCTCATAATCAGACTGGTCTATACCAAGGGCCTGAATGTAATAATCTATGGCTTTAGTTATGCTCTCCCTATCTTCTGAATCATGCTTAGAGTGAAGCTTCTCATAGCTCTGTGCTATCATTTTTAGGAACCTAAGCTCATCAGCCGAAAAATCCTCCTGTCCCATCCAGAGTTTTAGCTCCTTGTATTCTTGGAAATAGATGACAGGGTCTGTGGCTGCTTTATTTCTCTTTAGCTTAAGGACTCCTTCTACCGCATCATTATATAGCGTGGCAGATAAGTATTCTAATGCCTTTTTATTATCTGAAGCGTATTGACCTTCAGATTTTAACTCTAAAGATTTCTTGAAAGACTGAACTGCTTCAGTTCTGAAACCATCTACACCTTCTTTTTGTGTTTTAAAGAGCTGTTTGTACACATGACCTCTAAAATTCCAAACTTTAGGGTCTGACTGATTTTCCTCACTGCTTACAGCATTATCTATAACTAGACGTGCTTCAGTATAGTTTTCAGCTTTGTAGTGGTCAAGTGCTTTTTTCAAGAAAAGATTTTCTTGTGCACTTAGCTGAACACTAACTAGCGATATGAGTATGAAGACTACTGCTCTCATTACTCTAAAATTTTATTTGCCCAATTACTCATTCTATTCCCTAGAACGATTTCATTCGTTACTGCCTGTTTGGTGTTCAGGTCGAATGATATGGTATTATTAACTACTACAAAATTGATAACAGAGCCTAGCTGTAATGCTCCATCGAAATCAGAAATAAGGAGAGAACCATTTTCTTCTGCTATGTCTGATATCAGAGGTAATTTATCTTTCTTATTACTGGAAATAAAAAGAATCTGTTCATCAAAAAGCAGGTCTAGGTCTTCTACCCAGATTACTTTAACGAACTGATTATTAATAGGTCTGTTTTCGTATTTGTCCACAAGCTCATTGAACAAGTCTTTATCTCCGTAAACTGCTATTTTAAATACCTCAGTTTCATAAAAAGACTCATCCCACTCACAACTCTTAGCGAAGTTATAGATGTAACTTCCCTTTACTACAGCCACCGTTTTGGTATTGTTCATTTGAACTTGACCTACGGCTGCTGAGGAGCAGATGATATATAGTATGACCGCTAAAAGCGTTCTCATTAGTTGTGGTTTACTCTATTTTAATCTGAGTATTCTAAGTTGTCTTACGGAACTTTTCCTACAAAGTTCCACGCATTTCTTGTTCTCTTTCTATGGCTTCGAAAAGGGCCTTAAAATTTCCTTTTCCGAATGACTGTGCTCCTTTTCTTTGTATAATCTCAAAGAACATGGTTGGTCTATCTAGCACAGGTTTGGTGAATATCTGAAGCAGATAACCTTCGTCATCTCTGTCTATAAGTATGCCAAGTTTTTTCAGCGGTTCTAGGTCTTCATCTATTTCTCCTACACGGTCTAAAACTGTGTCATAATAAATGGCTGGCACTCGAAGGAATTCTACACCTCTGTTTTGCAACGCAGTAACTGTTTCTATAATATTTTCAGTAGCCATAGCTATATGCTGGACGCCTGCTCCGTTATAAAAGTCTATGTATTCCTCTATCTGAGATTTTTTCCTACCCTCAGCAGGCTCGTTAATTGGGAACTTGATTCTACCGTTTCCGTTACTCATCACTTTACTCATGAGTGCCGTGTATTCCGTAGAAATATCCTTGTCATCAAATGATACTAGCTGCGCAAAACCCATGACCTTAGCATAAAATTCACACCACTTGTTCATCTCATTCCAGCCTACGTTTCCTACCATGTGGTCAACGTATTTTAAACCTAATGGCTCTGGTTTATATGTTGGATTCCAAGCCTGAAAACCCGGTAGGAAAATACCATTGTAATTTTTTCTCTCTATGAAGTAGTGAAGTGTTTCACCATAGGTATGAATACCAGAACGAACGATAGAACCATGTTCATCAGAGATAGTTTCTGGTTTTAAGCAAGATTCTCCACCTCTACTAGTAGTTTCATTCCATGATTTAGTAGCGTCATCTACCCAGAGTGCCACTACTTTAACACCATCTCCGTGTTTTTTAATATGGTCATTTATAGGACTTTCTTCATCTAGTGGGCTGGTTAGTACTAGCGTTATTTTTTCTTGTCTTAGCACATAACTAGCTCTGTCTTTCATTCCTGTTTCTAAACCAGCATAAGCTACTGGCTGAAACCCGAAAGCTGTCTGGTAATAGTGAGCTGACTGCTTAGCATTTCCTACATAAAGTTCTATATAATCTGTACCTAGAAGAGGTAAAAAATCCTCTGCTGCAGGTACTACTTTTTCTAATTCTAAAGATGTATTATCTGTGTTCATTTCTAGTTTTCAATTTATTGGGTTTACAATTAGAGCCATGAGGTAACATAGCTCTCATCATTTACAGCTAGCGCTGCAGCGGTTAGCTTTAACGGTCTAAATGTATCTACCATTACTGCTAACTCTTTAGTTTCTTTTTGACCTATACTCTTCTCCATAGTTCCTGGGTGTGGTCCGTGAGGAATACCTCCTGGGTGAAGAGAAATAAATCCTTTTTCTACATGCTTTCTGCTCATGAAGTCTCCATCCACATAATAAAGCACCTCATCAGAGTCTATATTACTATGATTATAAGGAGCTGGAATAGCCAGTGGATGATAGTCATATAGTCTAGGACAGAAAGAGCAGATGACAAAATTCCGCGCTTCGAACGTTTGATGAACTGGTGGTGGCTGATGCACTCTACCAGTTATCGGCTCGAAGTTATGGATAGAAAATGCATAAGGATAATTGTACCCATCCCATCCTACCACGTCAAAAGGGTGAGATGCATAAACCACCTCATGCAGTACTCCCTGCTTCTTAATCTTTATGGTGAACTCTCCGTTCTCGTTATGACTTTCTAGTTCAGAAGGAGTTCTTAAATCTCGCTCACAGAAAGGTGAATGCTCCAGTAACTGACCAAAGTAATTTCTGTAACGCTTAGGCGTATATACAGGACTAAAAGAGTCTATAATGAGAAGTCTATTTTCTGAAGTAGAAAATTCTATCTGATAAATAATCCCTCTAGGAACTACCAGATAATCTCCCTCGCTAAACTCCAGGTTTCCTAAATGTGTTTTTAGTACTCCAGAACCTTCGTGAATGAAGAGAACTTCATCTGCATCTGCATTTTTATAGAAATAGTCTTTATTTCCTGAAAGAGGAGCAGCTACAGAAATCTGAACATCATCATTGAAGAGCATTACTTCTCTGCTTTCTAGGTAATCAGATTTAGGTTCTACACTAAAACCTTTCAGCATTCTAGGAGTGATATTTTTTCCTTCGGCTGCTTTAGGGCTTACATCTTTAGGAGCTCCTACTGATTTAATCTGTGTAGGCGGTTGGATATGATAAAGTAGAGAACTCATTCCATCAAACCCTTCTGTACCGAAGAGTTGTTCGTAATAAAATTCTCCCTTTTCGCTTTTAAATATGGTATGTCTCTTAGGCGGTATCTTGCCTAATTTCTGATAAAAGGGCATGTAAAAACAAGTTTAATTCAAAGATAACGGATTTCATGTGAGAACTTGTCTGATTTTCTCACTCCGGGTTTCTTTTCATCCTTGTTTTACACCATATACCTTTCATTTCTATTTGAGTAGAACGAAGTCACCTGCATTAGGTTCTTGACCCAAAGTTAATCCATTCTTTTTATACAACCTCTTAAGTCTAACTCCATAACGCTGTGAGATTGATTTCATAGTATCACCAGCTTTGACTGTGTGTTTGTTTTCTGTAGCTTTTAATCTCTTAGGCTGTAGATAAACAATTTCATTTTCTACCAGAGGCTGATTCTTAGAGAAGTCATTGTATTTCCTTACTGTCCATAAGGGAAGCTCCATTTCTTCGGCTATGGACTCTGGCGTATCACCAGGTTTAGCCAGAATGTATTTTATTC
>CAZTVP010000182.1:0-5598 GCA_964616995.1 uncultured Comamonadaceae bacterium | reverse complement strand
CGTCACACCACATAGGGGCTAACATGGCGTTTGGAACAGGAAAGCCATCAGGGGTGAATGTTGTGAATGGTCCTTCGAAAGTGATGTTACCATTAGTATTAATCCAAAAGCTGTCATAAGCAGTCCCGTATAACTCAAACTCGAAAGGAAGGGCAAGCTCTCCGGTGCTCCCATCATCTGTTCCATTAGAACCGAAGTTAGTATCTGTGTATGTGTCATCTGGTTCTGTCCAGCAGTCACACTGGTTAGCCCCTTGTCCACCACCACCGCTAGCTGCTTTAGCTAATGAAGGCTGAACCTTCACTTTTTCTTTTTTCTTCTTGCTCTTTGGTTGAACTATTACATAGTCCCCATTTAAAAGTTCTCCAGAGATTTTTAATTCTTTGTATTCTTCTGAATCTACTACAACTTCTTGTTTAGTTTGACCATAAACAAGCGAAAAGCTAATAGCAAGGATAAAAGTGAATAAGTACTTCATGTGATTATAAGGTTTAATTGTCTTTTTCAATTTTTTGGGTTATCAAATATATAATGTTTTACCGTTGGAGCACAACTGTTCCGCGTTCTGCGTAGAGCTGACTGTATTTGGATTTATAATTGATTACATAAGCATAAGTTCCTAGTGGTGCAGGGGTCCCGTTTGGAAGTGTTCCGTTCCAGTTTTGCGCAGCTTCACTAGATCTAAAAAGGATTTCTCCATTTAAGTCTGTAATGACAACTTCCCACCAGTCTATGTTTTCTGATTTATCAGTGTCTATAGTAAACTCGTCATTATAACCAATAGAGCTCTGTGGTGTAAAAGTGTTTGGAACCACCAGCTTAGGAGTCAAAATTACGCTCTCTGTTGTCTCTAAAATCAGTGTTTCTCCGTTCGAAATTATTTCAGCTTGAATGTGGTTTTCTCCTTCTGAAAGTTTGTGATTCAGAGAATTACCTATTCCTATGTTCTCGTCATTTACGTACCAAGTTATTAGAGCGTCAGTGGATAATTCGTTTAGAGAAAGCGTGTAGTCTTTCTCATTGTTTTTAGAAATGATTATTTCAGAAGGTGTTACTGTACTCGGTTCTGGAGATTTGTTTTCTTCAGATTTACTTGGTTCATAATCTAGAATAACTGTTGGCTCACTAACTGCTCCTTGACAAGCTATTGAGTGGCCTTCTTCGGCAATAGGTTCTAATGAGTTTTCTTCTTGTACTTCGGTTATCTGCGGTGCAATGGCGTTTTCCTCCTCAAGAACCTCAGTTTTAACTATTGGCTGTTTGGTGTTTCTTAGTTGAGTCGAAGAAGAATTCTCTTCGGTGTTAGCGTTTTTGAAAGTTGATTCGGTTTCAGTTACAGCTGTAGGAGTGTTTTTTTCTGTTTGAACAGTTTCTTCTTGATTCTCTGTGATTAGTGTTTCAGTTTTGTTGGCAGCAGTGTCAGCTTCTTTTTCAGATGAATTCATAACTGTAATTACTGAACCTACTATCACAGCAGTGGTAACAACTGCCGCTCCTAATTTAGCTCCAAGTGTGCCTAAAACCCCAGTACTCCCTGCTGTTCCTAAACCACTAGCCACTCCTTCCCAAGCTCCTGCGGGAACTTCAGCGGTGGACTTAGCCACCTTTTCTTTAATGATATGTTCAAATGAATCTTTATTCATTCTCTGCTATGAGTTCTTGTAGTTTAAGCTTAGCTTTTCTGTACTGAGTTTTGGAGGTGCTTTCTGTGATTTCTAATTGCGCAGCTATTTCTTTATGAGAAAACCCTTCTATGGCGTACATATTAAAAACTGTTCTGTAACCTAGAGGTAAAGATGAAATGAGTCTTTCTAATTCCTCTAATGAAAGAGACTTTAATACTTCTGGGTCTGTACTTAGCCTGCTGTCTTCAGTAACCTCCTCCGTAAACCCGAACTTTTTATCTCTTCTTAAGATAGTGAGTGCATTATTTACCATAACGGTTTTAATCCACCCACCTAAAGAACCTGTTCCAGAGAACTTATTTAGGTTAGAAAAAACCTTAATAAATCCCTCTTGAAGCATGTCTAGTGCTTGGTCACTTTGGGTCGCATATCTATTACATACTGCCATCATCTGTGGAGCGTATAGGTCGAACAGTTTTTTTTGAGCTCTTCTGTTTCCTTTCAAACATTTCTTAACGAGTTCCTGTTCTTCCATTCTTCGCTGGAGGGTAGATGCGGGTTTTTTGAAATAAGTTGCCCAAGGTGCAAATTTTTTTTCATTGCACCGCAGATTAGAGCTATCAACAAGCCTGCGTGATATTCACGACTAAAAAAATTCACTACTTCTAGATGAGTATGCAGTATCTTTGTGGGCGCATGAAAAACATTCGGAATTTTTGTATCATAGCCCATATAGACCATGGGAAAAGTACACTAGCAGATAGACTGCTTCAGACTACAGGAGCTATTACTGAAAGACAGCTTCAGGAGCAGACGCTAGATGATATGGATTTAGAAAGAGAGAGAGGGATTACCATTAAGAGTCACGCTATTCAAATGGACTATGAGTATGAAGGGGAAAAATATACTCTGAACCTCATAGACACTCCTGGACACGTAGATTTTAGTTATGAGGTATCTAGAAGTATAGCCGCTTGTGAAGGCGCTCTTCTCATAGTAGATGCCACGCAAGGTATAGAAGCTCAAACTATATCTAACCTATATCTAGCACTTGAACACGACTTAGAGATAATACCGGTTCTAAATAAAATGGATTTGGCCAGTGCTGACCCCGAGGGAGTTACTGACCAAATAGTAGAACTTATAGGTGGAAGTGAAGATGATGTCATTCCTGCCAGTGGTAAAACCGGGATGGGAGTGGAAGACATCCTTAAAGCGGTAATCGAAAGAATTCCTGCCCCAGAAGGTGACCCTAAAGCTCCTCTTCAAGCTATGATTTTCGATTCTGTGTTTAATTCGTTTAGGGGGATAATAGCTTACGTGAGAATTCTAAATGGAACGATTAGAAAAAGAGACCTTATCAAGTTCTTTAACACAGGAACTGAGTACATAGCAGATGAAATAGGCGTGCTTGGTTTGGATATGATTCCTACTAATGAGCTGAGCGCTGGAAATGTAGGTTATATCATTTCTGGAATTAAAGTAGCCAAAGAAGTAAAGGTAGGAGACACGGTTACGCTTAAGGAAAACCCTTGTGAATCTGCGGTGCAAGGTTTTGAGGATGTGAAACCAATGGTATTTGCTGGAATCTATCCGGTAGATACAGATGACTATGAGGAGCTGAGATTTTCTTTAGAGAAACTTCAGCTGAATGATGCTTCTCTAGTATATGAGCCTGAGTCGTCTATGGCACTTGGTTTCGGGTTTAGATGTGGATTCTTAGGAATGCTTCACATGGAGATTATCCAAGAAAGGCTGGAGCGCGAGTTCAACATGACGGTGATTACCACTGTTCCTAACGTAAGTTATAAAGCTTACATGAAGAAAGGCGAGGTCATAGAACTTCATAATCCTAGTGACATGCCTGAGGTGAGTAAGATAGACTATCTGGAAGAGCCATATATCAATGCCCAGATAATAACCAAGAGTGAGTATGTAGGTTCTATTATGAGCTTAGCCATAGAGAAAAGAGGGGAAATTAAAAATCAAGTATATCTAACCGCAGATAGAGTAGAGCTGTCTTTCGACATGCCGCTGGGCGAGATTGTTTTTGACTTTTACGATAAGTTAAAATCGGTTTCTAGAGGATACGCTTCTTTTGATTATCAGCGTACAGGATTTAGAAAATCTAAACTGGTGAAGCTTGATATACTGCTAAATGGTGACCAAGTAGATGCTCTAAGCGCGCTAATTCATGCGGATAATGCTTTTACTTTAGGAAAGAAAATCTGTAGAAAGCTAAAGGAACTTATTCCTAGACAGCAGTTTATGATAGCCCTACAAGCGGCTATAGGAGCTAAGATAGTAGCAAGGGAAACCATTTCACCTGTAAGAAAAGATGTAACAGCTAAGTGCTATGGTGGAGATATTACTAGAAAGAGAAAGCTCTTAGAAAAGCAGAAAAAAGGAAAGAAAAGAATGCGTCAAGTTGGAAACGTAGAAGTTCCTCAGGCAGCATTTTTAGCGGTGTTGAAGTTGGATTAGTGGTTTTCTTTCTAGAACTATTCCATGCGGCTAAAGCTCATGAGAATTGTGTCTATTTCTAAATAAAAGAGAAGACTGTCTTGATAATAGTTGTCTAAGAAACACTTTGCAGTAAAAGGATTGTCGTCTGAATCACAAACTGATACAGCTATAAAGTCGTGATAGCCAGAACTTTAAATATCTGTTTGCATTTTAGATAGCTCAGGCAAATTGAGTATTTGATGTATTATTTGTTGTTTTTTGTTTGATGGTTTTTCAACCAATATCGTAGCGCCAGTGAATGCGTCAATTCTTTGACCGTGTCCATAAACCTCACAGTATTTATGAGAAATCCATAAATCTGATTTTTTATCGGAGTTCAAATTATTTGAGGATAATGGTCTTTGACCGCTCTCACAGCTAAGAAATAGAGATAAGAATAAAAGTGTTAGAAAAATCTTATGTTGGACTAAATCAATTCTCGCATCAAAAGGCTGGATAATTTTACTTAAAAACCGCATTCCCCATTTTATTCTTGTTGGCCAGTTGACCACACGCTGCGTCTATATCCTTTCCTCTAGACCTACGCACGTTTACTATTAAGTTACAGTTGTCCTCCAGAAATGAAGCAAAGGCATCTACTTTCGCAGGGTCAGCCTGCTCGAATTCGCCATCATCTATGGGGTTGTATTCTATGATGTTGATTTTGCACGGCACACATTTAGCAAATTCAGCTAGCTCTCGAGCGTCATTTAGAGAATCATTGAAATCTTTGAATATGATGTACTCGAAAGTGACTCGCGTTTTAGTTCTTTCATGGAAGTAAACCAGTGCTTCAGAGAGCGCTTCTAGATTATTAGAATCATTGATTTCCATAATTTCAGAGCGCTTGGCATCATTAGCCGCGTGCAGTGATAGGGCTAAGTTGAATTTCACCTCATCATCACCTAGTTTTTTAATCATCTTGGCTATTCCAGCAGTAGAAACAGTGATTCGCTTGGGAGACATTCCTAGTCCATTTTCTGAAGTGATGTGTTCTACTGATTTAAGCACATTGGCATAGTTCAGTAGCGGCTCACCCATTCCCATGTAAACGATATTACTAAGGTTGATGTCGTACCTATCTCGAGCTTGATTCTTGAGGTAAACTACTTGGTCGTAAATTTCACCAGGGAGTAGATTCCTGAGTAATTTAAGTCTTCCAGTAGCGCAAAATTTACAAGCTAAACTGCATCCCGCTTGAGAAGAAATACAAGCAGTCATTCTGGTGCGAGTAGGAATGAGAACTCCTTCTACTGTCTGTTGAACGGGCGTGTTAAAGGCGGCTTTAACCGTTCCATCAGAACTCACCTGTTCATCAGCTATGGTTAGATAGCTGAGTTCAAAGTTTTCTTCCAACGCAGCTCTGAGGTTTTTAGGCACATTCAGCATCTGGTCATAAGAAATCACAGACTTCTTCCATAACCAGTCAAACACTTGTTTAGCTCGGAATTTTGGGAATCCAGCCTCG
>CAZTVP010000181.1:0-5630 GCA_964616995.1 uncultured Comamonadaceae bacterium | reverse complement strand
GAACCGAATAGTTAGTTAGGGATGAAGCTACTAAAAATACTTCCCTCACTAGCTATCAAGCTTCATGTATTATAAGATTCTTAAGAAAACCGAAGAGAAACTTAATAAGCCTCTTCCTCTCCTATAACTTCAGAAGATTCTTCGGCTACATCGAAATCTGACATTCTGAACACATCAGCAAATTTTGTGTAAGTGATACTAGGAATGACATAACCTGTACCGCTATCCTTCATGATGCCTTTTGTTCTATCGTAGGCATCTCGCACATTCTCTGCATCTATTAGCATGAAGTAAGAAGACTGTTTTTCTTTTCCACTTTCTTCATCGAATGCTACCATGGAGAGCTTGACCTTAAACCATAAACCGTCAGAATCTGTATGGTGCACCTCCATTAAATTAGTCTTGGTAATGGCCAGTAGCTGAAAAGTGCCTCCACCTAATTCTCTCATTACACTGTGAATGCCAGCCTCTGCTTCTGTGTAAGTATAAGCTTCTAGAAGATACTGTTCCGTAGTATAAACTTCCACTCCATCAGCATCAGGTTTCTTCCATTTCACTTTACAATTGAACCAAAACTTATTCGTCATTTTTTATCTCTTTTTAGCGGTGCAAAGGTATTTTCTCACCCTCACTCTAGACTCGTATAAAGGTTTATACTTGTCCACATCTGATTCACATTCTTCCAGTTTCTAGGAAATAAAAAAACCAGTTCTCAATTGAAAACTGGTTTTAATGTGATTACTGAGAATACTTATTTCTCCATTGTCTTTTTAGCGGCTCTTTTTTCCTTCTTCTCCGCTTTTAATTCCTTCATCTTCTTATACTGCTCATCAGTTAAGATTTCTTTGATGTTGGCATCAGCGCTTTTTCTAACAGACCTAAGTTCTTTCTTTTTTTGTTCTTCAGTAAGTTCAGTATTAGAAGTAATGGCTGTTCTCTCCTGCTTAGCTTTCTCTTTTACCTTTTTCATTTGCGCAGCTTGCTCTTCAGATAAACCAAGCTCTTCAGCCATTTTATCCTTAGCTTTCATTCCCATTTTTTCCTTCGTTTTCTCTTTCTTTTCTTTCTTCATTTCTATGTAAGTAGAAGCCTGCTCTTTATTTAAAACCGACATAATTTTAGTGTCTGTTTTAAGTCTTACATCTTTAATGGCTGCTCTTCTTTCTTCTTCAGTGTAGCCTTTATTGGCTCTTACGGTTTTCATGTCTTTCTTAGACTCTTCCATAATTAATGCTACTTCAGCAGATTGCTTTTCGTCTAAGTTCAATTCTTGAGTCAGACGCTCAGCCTTTGACATCTTAGTTTTAACCTCTTCTTGTCCAATAGCTGAACCAGTACCTAGTATAAGTGCAGCTGCTATTAATGTTTTTATTTTCATGCGATTGATTTTTTATTTAGACTATCGAATAGTTCTTTGGTTTAATTCGTTAACAGATTTTTTGTTTTTCTGACCAGTTAGGCGTTCGATAATGCTCGTTAGAAAAGAAACTATCACACTGAATAACAGTGCATATAGAAATCCATCTACTTGAAATGCTCCATCTATTACCCAGTCGGCTATGAGCACTATACACGCATTAATAACCACCAGAAACAACCCAAGCGTTACGATGGTAGCCGGAATAGTCATAAAAATCAAAATTGGTTTTACGAATGTATTGAGAAGTGAAAGCGTAAGAGCTACTAAGAGTGCCCATTTAAAATCTATAACCGTCACTCCCGGAAGCAGCTCGGCTGTTACGAACACCGCTAGAGCTATAGATAGTAGTTTAATAATATAATTCATCATGCCTACCGAATGACAGAAATCATACCATTCCTATTTTCCAGCTTATTCCCGTCAAATTGTTCGGATTTATATGACAAAGTGTAACTATAAACACCTGCTGGGACATAATGAGTTCCTCCTAAATGGCTTCCATCCCAAGGCTTCTTAAAGTCATTTGATTCAAAAACAATCTCTCCCCACCTATTAAACACCCTTATGTTATACTCAAATGGCTCACATGTGAGTATGGGTTTAAAAAGGTCATTAATACCATCATTATCTGGAGTGAAAGCCAATGGAATAAAAGGCTGACACTCACAAACTACCTCATTCACCACAAAGGGCTGGCTTATACTAGTACACTGATTGGAAATGGTAAATTCAAATTCTCCTGGTTCAAAGAAGATATCCATTATATCCTCAGTGCCTGTTGACCATACCGTAGATGTAGCGTTTTCTATTTCTGGTCTTATTTCTAATTCTTCTTCTTCACAAAGTAAATACTCTGATTCCATTACTAAAGTCGGGTTCAGAACTCTGGTTAATGTTATCTGTCCAGGTGAAACACATCCAGTATTGACATCCATTATTTCAAAGTCATACATGCCCTCTTCCGTAAACTCCAGAGAATCCATTACTAATCCATTGTACCATTCTACTTGATAATTCGGATTGGTATTCCCAATCACGAAAACACTATCCTCACAGAACTCATATTCTCCAGGAATGCTGGAGTTCGGCAGTGGATTAACGATAAGCAGAAAATTAGCTGAAGATGTGCATCCATTTAACTCGCTAGTGACCGAGTGGGCTCCCCCTTCTGAATAGGTAGCGCTAGTTCCTATCTGACCATTACTCCAGTTCGTAGTGTAAGTAGAACTAGTAGTTAAATCCAGCTGTTCGTAGGGGCATATTTCATACTGCGGTGCAATGGTTAACTGTGGAAGCGGTATTTCCACTGCTTGAACCTGTGCTGTATTCTCACATCCAGTGTCTTCATCCACTGCTAATACTTCGTAAATTCCTTCTGCTGAAACATAGAAGCTTTCTCCAGGTTCCATATCAGGAGTAAAAAGAGAGGAGTTATCTGCGGAAAATTCTACTAGAGTTGAATCCATGAAACAGTACTCAACTTCAGAAGGAATGACTATTTGAGGTAAATCAAAAGCTATTAAACTGAAGTTCTCTCGCTTCGTGCATATCCCATCATCTACTTCTACCCAGTGGTTTCCTATTTCATCAAATGTATTTGTATTCACACCAGCTAATCCATCTGACCATTCTACCGTGTAAGAAGGGTCGTAAACGGCAGTAAACTCTGCGCTACCTCCAGGACAAACGGAAATATCTTCAATTTCTTCTATGTCTAAAGAAAGTACTTCTACATGAAAGGTGTCGGTAAAAACTTCACTACACTTTTCATAAGTGGCTGTATAAGTAGTGCTAGCCGAAGGACTGACCGTAGGATTAGGAATATCTACTTCATCAATATTTATTTCTGGAGTCCATTCAATATTTTCTGCCACTTCTGTATTAAGCTCTAACTGAATACTCTCGCCTTCACAAATTGTTTCTGAAACGGTTGGATTAAGATATGCTACTTCTATTAGGCATGCTTGGTGTAGATTATCGTAAAAACCAGTGGCTCCTGTAAAACCCCAATAAACCATAGGATCACCTCCGAACACTTCATTCACCAAATCAATATTTACAGAAAGCCTTAAATTACAGTCCATATATGCTTTCATCTCTTGAAGAACAGGATCCCACACCAGCCTTAATCTAATGTTCTGCCCATTCTCCGCATTAGCTCCTCCTGGTAAGATAGAAACAGGTCCTGCTATATTGGTAGCAGCGGAATTGTGATTGGTTTCACCATTCAGAAGCATGGCTAAATGATCACTGGCTATGTCTCCATTGAACTCATAAGTTTCGTTATTGAATGTATCAAACTCAAGTCCAAAAGAAGGAGATATCCCACCAAAACCCAAAAATTGACCAGTAACACCCAAGGCATCAGGCCCTTCCTGCTGCATGGCGAGAATACAACCGTCTGCACCTTGATTATCTGTGTTACCGAGATTCATATCTACCGTAATAGATACATAACGAGTCAAATCTATTAATTCGTCAAACCAAACGGCTCCCGCTTGATACTGCTGATCTACAGTAATCTGATAACAACCATCACCTACACTCACCGCATCTCCCACGACTGTAGCCGATTGACCAAAAGTCAAATTGATCCATAATAAATTGATGACTAATATGAATATTATTCCTATTCTCACTTGCTATTTAGACGCTATAAAACTTAACATGGTTGTGCCGTCAAAATCGATACAACACCTTTCATACCAACTAATTCAATCTTTATCTCTATTAATACCACTTTCACAAAGAATTCACTGGCTAGGTGGTTTATCCTTGGGCTTTAATTTGATTTGGAAATCAAAAATAATGGAATGTTATTAAGTAGTTGATAACCTAAAACTCATTCGTGAATAGGGTTGAGAGGATGGAAATTAACTTTGCACCGCTAAATAATCTGATAATGAAATTCTTTATAGACACAGCCAACTTAGACCAAATAAAAGAAGCCGAAGATTTAGGTGTATTAGATGGCGTAACTACTAATCCTTCTTTAATGGCTAAAGAAGGTATTACAGGCAGAGAAAATATACTCAAACACTACGTAGACATCTGCTCTATAGTGGAAGGCCCAGTTAGTGCAGAGGTTATTTCTACAGACTTCGAGGGGATGGTTAAAGAAGGAGAAGAACTAGCCAAACTGCATAAAAACATAGTAGTTAAGGTGCCTATGATTAAAGATGGAATAAAAGCCATTAAATATTTTTCGTCTAACGGAATTAAAACCAATTGTACCCTTGTGTTTAGCCCTGGGCAAGCATTACTAGCCGCTAAGGCAGGAGCTACCATGGTTTCTCCATTCATTGGTAGATTAGATGACATCTCTACTAATGGATTAGAATTAATCATGAAAATCAGAGAGATTTATGATAACTATGGTTTTGAAACTGAAATCCTAGCGGCTTCGGTAAGACATACTATGCACGTGATTAACTGTGCTGAAATAGGAGCCGACATCATGACTGGTCCTCTTTCATCTATTCTAGGACTTCTGAAGCATCCTTTGACAGACATAGGTCTAGAAAAGTTCTTAGCAGATTATGCCAAGGGTAATGCTTAACCAATACTCAACTATTTTTTCAGATGTTACTTCAGATTCATCCAGATAATCCTGACCCGAGGAAAATTTCACAAGTAGTGGAATGTCTGAATGATGGTGGAGTTATAGTTTATCCTACAGACACGGTATACAGCTTTGGATGTAGTTTAGAAAAACACAAAGCCTTTGAGCGTATAGCTCGTCTAAAAGGGCTGAAACCTGAAAAAGCACACTTTAGTATTGTATGTTACGACCTTTCTCATCTGAGTCATTACTCTAAAGCTGTGGATAATAGAATCTACAAGCTAATGAGAAAAGCTCTCCCTGGCCCATACACATTCATACTAAATGCGAGTAGTAATGTTCCTAAGATTTTTAAGACGAAGAAGAAAACCATAGGAATTAGAATACCTGATAATAATATAGCTCGTACACTGGCAGATGAGCTTGGGTCTCCCCTAATAGCAAGCTCGGTACATGATGAGGATGAAATAATAGAATACACCACCGACCCAGAACTCATTAATGAAAAATATCATAAGCTGGTAGATATAGTAATTGACGGAGGTTATGGTAATAATGAGGCCTCCACCATTTTTGATTGTACGAGTTCGGAAATTGAGCTGGTAAGAGAAGGTATAGGAGATCCGGACATTATTTAACGACAACTTC
>CAZTVP010000180.1:2307-5644 GCA_964616995.1 uncultured Comamonadaceae bacterium | reverse complement strand
CTCTCCTATTAGGCTTATAAACATTGGCAGAATATCGCCTGAGAAGAATACATTATTCGCGGTGCAATGTCTAGAAAAAATCAAACACCCACTAGTTTTAGATTTCTACGGCCCTGTTTATAACGAAGCCTACTATAAGGAGTGTAAGTTGCTCGCAGAAAAACTTCCAGATCATATAACTGTGAACTTTAAAGGAGTTCTCATGCCGAGTCTTATCTCTGAAACGCTGCGTAATTATCATTTTTTCTTTTCTCCTTCCACAGGAGAAAATTTTGGACATGCCATAGTAGAATCTTTATCATGTGGTGTTCCAGTCATCATATCTGATAAAACCCCTTGGAGAGATTTAAAGAGGAATAACTGTGGATTCGACTTACCACTTGAGATAACCAATTTCCATAAAGTGTTAGAGCATTTACCCGAGCTTATACATTCTGATAAGTATGGCTCTATGAAGTCTTCAAGTGTTAGCTATATAAAAGAGAAACTTCAACTCGAAAAGCTAAAAGAAACTTACCATCAACTCTTCGGTTAGTAGCTAGTTCTAAGTACATTTGCGCTGATTTTAGTAATTAAGACATGTACATTTTAGGAATAAATGCTTACCACGGAGACTCTTCAGCTAGTATTCATAAAGATGGTAAACTCATAGTAGCCACTGAAGAAGAAAGATTCACCAGAATAAAACACTGGGCGGGTTTTCCAGAACAAGCTATAAAGTTCTGTCTTCAAGAAGCCGGAATAGGCATTCAAGATGTGGATTCAGTTACTATCTCCAGAGATCCTAATGCTAATATCAACAAGAAAATAGTACACTCACTTAAAAACCTAGTGAGCGCTAAGGCCATTAAGGATAGATTATTAAACAGGGTAAAAATTGGCTCTACTAAATCAGAGCTTGCACGAGTATTCGGTGTAGATGAAAAAGAAATCAAAGCTGAAATAAAAAACATAGAGCATCACAGAAGTCATTTAGGAAGTGCTTTTTATCCTTCTCCCTTTGAAGAATCTGCTATTCTTTCTATTGATGGATTTGGTGATTTTACCAGCACCATGACCGCCACAGGAAAAGGAACACAAATAGATGTGCTAAAAACTGTGATTTATCCTCACTCATTAGGTGTTTTTTATACAGCTTTCACCCAATATTTAGGATTCCCGAATTACGGTGATGAATACAAAGTAATGGGTCTAGCTCCTTATGGAAAGCCAGTCTATCTTGATCAGCTTAGAGACGTAGTAAAGTTACTAGACAATGGACTATTCGAGCTAAACACTAAGTATTTTAGACATGCTAAGGAAGGCGTGAGCATGAGCTGGGAAGGCGGAGAGCCTAAAATTGAAGCTGTTTTTGCTGATTATATGGAAGAGAAGTTTGGCCCTAAACGTCTAAAATCTGACGAACTGGAACAGAAGCATATAGACTTAGCTACTTCAGTGCAGAAAATGACAGAGGAAACTATCTTTCACATCCTAAACCATCTTCAAAAAGAAACTGGCCTAGATAACATCTGTATAGCCGGAGGTGTAGCCCAAAACTCCGTAGCTAACGGAAAAATCTTAGAAAAGACTAACTTCAAAAATGTTTACATTCCTTCTGCAGGACATGATGCAGGAACATGTGTAGGAAGTGCGTTATTTCATTACCACCATAATTTAAAGAAAGACAGAACTGAACCTGTTTTTCATGCTTACTCAGGCAGCAAATACTCTACTGAAGAAGTAAAAGAGATTTTAGATAAAGAAGGAGTTAGCTATACAGAGTTTAATAATGAAGAACTATTAGACAAAGTAACTGAGAGATTGATCAATGGAGGTGTTATTGGTTGGTTCCAAGGCAGGGCAGAGTTCGGTCCTCGTGCGTTAGGTCATAGATCTATCCTTGTAGATCCTAGAAGAGAAGATGCCAAAGAGCTCTTAAACGAAAAAATTAAGAGAAGAGAAAGCTTTAGGCCATTCGCACCGTCTATCCTAGCAGATTATGTAGAAGAGTACTTCACTAGAACAGATAAGGTTCCTTTCATGGAAAAAGTTTATCCTATTAAAGAGGAAAAACATACCATTATTCCTGCCGTTACTCATGTAGATGGAACTGGAAGACTACAAACCGTAGAGAAAGGAGATAAATATTATGACCTGATCTCTAAATTTCACTCTAAAACTGGAGTACCAGTATTATTGAATACTTCTTTCAATGAAAACGAACCTATAGTGAACACACCATTAGAAGCACTTAGCTGTTTTCAAAGGACTAAAATGGACATGCTCGTTCTTGAAAACATCATAGTAGAAAGATAAGGTACTCCTTTAGGATCTTTCATGAAAGTATCTATCATCACCATATGCTATAATAGCGAAGAAACGTTAGAGGATACTATCAAGTCCGTTCTTAGCCAAGACTATGCTGACATAGAATATATTATCATAGATGGAAACTCTAAGGATGGTACCCTCGACATCATAGAAAAGTACCGTTCAGAAATCTCAGTAATAGTTTCTGAGCCAGATAAAGGGATCTATGATGCTATGAATAAAGGTGTGCAAAATGCCACTGGAGAACTAATTGGGATTCTGAACTCAGATGATTTCTATACCTCTCCCAATGTTATTTCTCAAATCGTTTCCACCATTAAAAAAGAAAACTCAGATTCCATATATGCTGATCTAGAATATGTAGATAGAGAAAATACAGATTCAGTAAAAAGAAAGTGGATATCAGGAAACTATTCACATGGGAATTTTAAATGGGGATGGATGCCACCACACCCTACTTTTTTCGTGAAAAAATGGGTTTATGAAAAGTACGGAACCTATTCTTTAGAGCTTAAGAGTGCCGCTGACTATGAATTCATGCTAAGAGTTCTTCATAAACAAAAAATTTCAACGTCATATCTACCAAAAATCATAACTAAAATGAGAGTTGGTGGAGAAAGTAATATCACACTCAAGAATAGGCTTAGAGCTAATAAAGAAGATAGGAAAGCATGGAGGATGAATGGAATAAAGCCTTTTCCATTTACATTCATTTTAAAGCCTCTTAGAAAAGTCACTCAATTCTTGAAGTAAGTATTTCTAGATCAAACTAAAGGAGCACTCTTAAGAATGCTTCATTTTATTTTCAATTATTTACCCCTAAGAAAGGTGAAGAATGTATAAGCATCTAAAAACCTTTCAAAAAAAAAAGCCGCTCAATTCTGAGCGGCTAATTATAATATCATTTCTTAAAATCGTGGTTCTGTTAGAACTTAGCTCGTGACCTTCTAGACCCTCTTCTTTGTTTTAACCAATAGTACTTGGCTTTATAAAATGAACAGGATCCTCTGATTACATAAATTCC
>CAZTVP010000180.1:0-2297 GCA_964616995.1 uncultured Comamonadaceae bacterium | reverse complement strand
CCTGTTAAGGCCATAGTTATATATGAATCATTATTAGTAGGATCTCCTCTTTTAACAAGAATAGGTTCTACGTTACCATTAGCATCTACACGCGTAGCATTAGACCACCTGTGATCAGATAATGACCCACCAGCTCCTACAGTTTCAGGATTAGAGTTAATAACGTTTATAACATCTTGATTACTCTGCTGTGCTAATGCTGCCGCTATATCACCTCTATCTCTTATTTCATCAATATCACCATACTGGCCGCTTAAGTCATCTATGTAGTCTGTAAAGGTAGTTCTCCAGTTTAGTTCCCATCCAAATCTCCATTTCTTATCAAAAGTAAAATACATACCTACTCCCGCAGGGATGGCTAAACCGATGGTTTCATACTCACTGCTCTGATTCTCCGTTCTCAATTCTCTTAGATCATACCACTGTCCTTTATAATCAGGATCTATAGCTACTCCATCAGAATCTACACCTCTATATATTTGTCCCTGAGGATTATGGTAAAACCCTGCTATTCCTGCGAATATGAAAAATCTGTAATCAGGATCATAATATCCTTTACCGCCTACATCATTATCATAGAAAACAGTTAGCTCGGCTCTTCCACCTAACTCATAGAGTCTATTCCTAAAGTTCAAGTTTCTAGCTACCCTAGCTGGATTCAGTGAGTTACTATCAAATCCCCACACACTGACATAATCACCGTTTACGGCAAACGCCCATCTCTTATTCACCTTTCTTCTGGCAAAGACAGCATAGTTCATTCTAGTGTAATCCAAGTGCATGTCCCAAACAAAATCTCTTCTTGTTAGTTCCTGTCCTCCGATATCACCTAGGTAATTCGAACCCCCAATTTTTATACCCACATCCCACTTGTACTGAGCATCAGCCGCAGTAATAATCATCAAGAGAGAGGCTAATATTAAAAACTTTTTCATCTTAAAACTGTTTACAGTAGATTTTGATTTGGTTCTAAACAACAAATATCTTTAAATCCAGTGACCTAAACAAATATTTATTACGCCTTTACCGTTTAATTAGTTCTATTGTTTAAAAATAAAACAACTGTTTTAGTCTTCTCATCGTCTAATATTATGCGGTGAAATAGATATATTAATTTTGCAGCGCAAAACAAAAACCGAATGCGTAGCCATTTACTACAATTACTACTGGTCACAATATCAGTTCTGGTAGGAAAAATCCATATTCATGGGCAGACACCGTCTCAAATTAGATGTCTAGAGGTGAATGCTGATGGAACGGTCACGCTTTCTTGGGATTTATTCAATGATGTGAATGCCAATTTTACCGGATACCAAATCAGCCGAGGAACGGACCCTCAGAATCTTACCACCTTCACTACTATAAATAACATAAATACAACCACTTTTACTGATACAGGAATAGATGCTAATGGAAATGCCTACTGTTATGAACTCCTAGTGAACCTGAATGGTTTACCATCATTAAGATCAGAAATACTATGCACGGTCTACCTTAGTGGTATTTCTAACCTACTAACTGGCACTGCAGAATTAACCTGGAATGATCCAGTTCCTTCTGGTTCGAGTATAGAGGCTGGTTCTACTTATGAAATATATTACGAGTTTCCTGCGGGTAATTGGGTTTTAGACAGTTTTTTTGAATATGAACCTGGATTAAATTCATATGAACATGTAGTAAAAGTATGTAGTGGTATCATTGACTTTAGAGTAGATTTAGTCCAGCCATCCGCTACCTGTTCTTCTATTTCAAATGTTATATCATTAGACGTTATAGACATTACTGCTCCTGAGGTCCCAGTAGTTACATCAGTAAGTGTAGATTCTATAACAGGCTACGCCACTATAGATTGGTTCCAACCCAGCTCTCCTGATGTGGCTGGATATATTATTTATCAATGTCTTGGAAACTCTGAAATTCCGTTCGATACAATCTTCAACCCTCTTAGCTCATTTTATACTGACATAAATTCTACACCAGATTTTTTACCAGAAGGATATCTTGTAGCAGCCTTTGATGACTGTCCTACCACCGCTAATCCTGATACTGGTAATGAAAGTACTACTGTACCTGCTGGAGCCACCACTATTTGTCCTACTACTCAATCTACCATGCTCTTAATTCCAGATTGGGTGACATGTCAAGAATATGTAGATCTGAAATGGACTGAGCCTATGTGGGGACAGGATGGCCTAGCGTTCTTTGAAGTCTTTAGGAGAACTAATAATGGTCCAGATGAACTCCTCGCCATTATTGAAGAATACATTCTTGAGTATAGAGATACGGACATTGACATT
>CAZTVP010000179.1:0-5650 GCA_964616995.1 uncultured Comamonadaceae bacterium | reverse complement strand
TAATCCACTTACGGGTAAAGCTATGGAATCTATCATTAAACGAGTAAAAGTGGCTGGTGTAGAAATTTCTGCCTTACAGCTAAATTCATACTTAATAGTTCCCCTTAGATTTGAGCGAACTCCTGCAGCGGTTTTCTGGCTGGTAAGTTCCATTTCTGAAAACTTGTTTTCAGAATCCTTATAAGGATTCAGCTCTGATATTTCATTTTGAGTAACCTCGCCCATCTCATCTGCTGAGTTCATTTTATTCGTATTTCCGCATGCGCTAACCAGAAAAATATGGGATAACAAAAAGAAAGTGGTTATGTAATTCATACTTAAGAATTTCCAAATTTCATTCCAGATAATGCCAAAAATAGATGTTCTTTGCACCCGTTTTACGAATAGAGTAGTAAACTCTAAAATCGAAGAGAAGTAGAATTGAAACAGTTCATTAAAAAATGCTTATCCAGCCTGGGTATTTATATATCTAAGAACCAGCGATATGATGCACTTTTAGAACGTATCCTCTCCACACATCTTTCCTCAGATTCTAATTGTGTAGATGTTGGTAGCCATAAAGGTGAAATCCTAGATCTTTTCTTGAAATTCGCTCCAGATGGAAAACACATAGGTTTCGAGCCGTTACCGGAACTGGCAGAGGCTCTTAAAAAGAATTATAAGAATAGAGCTATAATTAAAGAATATGGTTTAAGTAGTGAATCTGGTACTAGGGAGTTTACACATGTAAAAAATGCTGAAGCGTTCAGTGGATTTAAGGAGAGAGATTACCAGAATAGAGATGTTCATCTAGACACTATAAAAGTAAAAACCTGTACACTGGATAAGATCATTCAGGATGAACATATAACTCCCATAAAACTGATAAAAATAGATGTGGAAGGTGCAGAAATGGAAGTATTAGAAGGTGGATTGAACACCATAAGTACGCACAAGCCTTTAGTAGTTTTTGAACACGGAAAGGGAGCTGCGGAGTTCTATGACACCACACCTAAGCAGGTATATGAATTCTTCATTCAGAGATGTCAAATGAATATTTCCACGCTAACTGGTTTCCTAAATAATAATTCATCCCTATCTGGCAGAGAGTTTTCCGATTTATTTGAAAGCGGAAAAGAATACTATTTCATAGCGCATTCCTAAAAGTCCTTAGTCAAGCTTTAGAAGCTGACTAGAAAATATAGACTCACCGGCTTGAATTCTAACTAAGTATAATCCAGCTTCTAATTCTGTTAAATCTATTTCTTGGTCTTTTCTAAATGTGCGGTGCAATACACTTTTACCTTCCACCGAGACTAACTCCACTTCAAAGTGGTCTATTGACGATTCAGAACTAATTTTAATCCAATCATTTGCTGGGTTCGGATATAGAGTTAATTCATCACTATTAAAATGTTCATCTACAAACAGACAGTTTTCTACTGTGACATTAGAAACATCTGTATGGCTACATCCATTAGGGTCCTCTATAGTCAAGGTTACAGTGTGAGTACCTTCACCAAACTCACTAGCATCAAAGGTAAGTATAGAGTTCTCACTTCCATCCTGCCATTCATACGTGTAAAATCCTAGTGGACCTTGGAAATCAATTACTTCATCTAAACAAAGAGTTACATTTTCTCCTAGTGAAAATTCTATAGAGTTACCTACTTCTACCGTATATGAAAATGTATATTCACAGTCATTATCATCAGTGACTAGAACAGCGTATGCCCCATCTGCTAATCCTTGGATATCTTCTTCCAAAGAGAGATAATTGTCTGGTCCAGACCATTCGAACTCATACGGTTCTATTCCTCCCATTAAGGCCAGATCTACACTACCATCAGTCAAACCAGAACAAGTAACAGGTGTAACTATGCTTTCTGTTAATACGGGATCTGGTATTCCTATTTCGTATGTTTGAGTGGCTTGAAAACCACAGGCATCAGTTATAGTACAAGTGTACGACCCAGGATTTAAGTCTTCTATTCTACGCTCTGTGGATTCAAAATCATTCGGGCCTGTCCATTCAATTTCGTAGTTAATTCCCATACCGTTAACTTGTGGGAGAATTAAACTCCCTAAATCCTGCTTTAAATTTGCGCAGCGCACATCCCTTGTGATTCCTACTAACTCAGGTTCAGAATCGTAACTAGTAACACTGAGTTCTGTAACCCCATTTTCTCCTCCCCATCCATCTACTTGAATGTAAAAAGACTGGCCTATTTCTACACAGCTCAAATAACAGATACTAGCAAAACCGGTACTTCCAGCACCACAGCCTATGTATGAGTCATCATTACTAGAAACCAATGTATAAGAACTGAAATCTGAACAATCTTCTGCCGTGTAAACGGCTAATGCTGTATCAAAAGTGTTTCCTTCATTACAAGTAGAAACCTCATAATTACCCGTAGTCTCTGGAGTGAAAACTGCCCAAACGGTGTTAGAAGCGCCTCCATTACTATCACACCACTCACCATATCCTCCACAGAAACCTCCTTCAGGTGCAACTTCACCCGGACTAGTGGTAGCTTCTGAAGTATCAAAGATTAAATTATCTCCATCCTCAATTATAGTCAATGCCTCGCAAGGTCTATCTCCATCTATAAACGCTGGTGTTAAATCTCCTGCTGTAAACGTAAATGTATTTCCGGCTCCAGAACCTTCAAAGTATCCTGTAATTATTCCTTCTTGAAGGACTTCGAAAACTGAACCTCCATCATTATAGTCATCTACCCAAACTATGTCAAAAGCTTCTCCATTGGCTAAACAAAATGGCCCTTCAGTAAAACTGGTATTACTGGCATATCCATTCCCACCTGTAGCATCTTGATCTCCTGCTCCATCACACCCTACCTGTTCTACATTTCCTCCTATGAATAATGCTTCACCACCGCATAATTCTCCTGACGGCAGAAGCTCCCAGTAATTCTCATATCCCCAGGCATCCAAGTAAACAGTTATAAAAACTTCGGTTTGATTTTCATCGCACTGTGCTGTTGAACCAATAGATGTAAGTAAAGCGATTAAGATTAAAAGTGTGTAGCGCATAATTATTTTTTAATTCGTCTTTTAGGATGAAATCCAGATCCTGGTCCAGACTCTCTGTTAGACTTCGGTTAAAGCTTTTTTCAAATATAAGCAGTAATAAAAAAGACAGAAATTTTTCCTTTTACATGGTCTGAAATCTAGACCTTTGCCAAATGCAATTTTTAGGAAGCTGGCAGAAGTTAACTGTATATGAAATAGACCGAGATTTTGTCTATTTCCCTCATCCATTAGGACTTACTGAGGAGGTAGAAAAGGAAGTGAAGAATCCTAAGACTATGGAGCCCGAAATTGTAATGGAAGAAAAACCAGTTTTAATTCCTATGGCTCACAATCAAACGACTAAACTGCTGAAAGAAAATGAAGAAGTAGAAGTTTTTCTTTACAATAAGAAAGATGGATTATTGGCGGCCACCATGAAAGAACCCATGGTGAATCTTAATGAATTTGCTTATCTAAAAATAGTGGGTGCTAACTCTATAGCTTACTTCGCTCATATGGGATTAGATGCTGACCTATTCATTCACAAGAAAGAAGACGGTTTTCAGCCAGATATAGGTAAGAAGTATATCGTTTCCCTTCGTTATGATGAACTCACAGGTAAGCTCTATGGTGAGATGGATTTAGAAAGACTACTTGACCGAAAAGGGTTCAATTATAAAATCGGAGAAGAAATAAAATGCCAAATCATAGGCAAGACAGAGGGCGGATTTAAAGTGAATGCTGAAAACAAATACTTAGGTTACCTAAGTGAGTCTAAAACCACTTCTGAAATGAAGATGGGAGTAAAGTTCAAGGGATACGTCATCCAAAACAAACCGGGCTCCTTAGTAATCAGCATGCTACCAAGCAGAGAAAAATCATTAAAAGAAGCTACCCATAAAATTCTCATGTTAGTTCAGGAAATGAAATATGTGCGATTGACCGAAAACTCTGATGAAGAAGAGATTAAGCTTCGCTTAAAAATGACCAAGGACTTATTCAAAGAAGCGGTAAACGAATTAAGCGCTAAAGAGCTCATAGTAGCCACTAAAAGAGGTCTGAAACTTAAAAAAGTTACTACATGAAAGTATTATTATCACCAGCTAAGAAGCTAGATTTTGAATCACCTGTAGTAGATATTCAAACTACTGAACCAGTCTTCCTTGAACATGCAGACAAACTGGCTTCCAAGTTGAACAAGACATCATTCAAAGGGTTGAAAAACATGATGAGCCTTTCCGATGCGCTAACTGAACTGAATAAAACCAGATACGCTCAGTGGAATGATCAACAGGAAAGACCAGCTGCACTTTCTTTTAATGGAGATGTTTACCTAGGATTAGACGCTCCTTCGTTGAATAAAGAAGAACTAGAATGGGCACAAGACTCACTGAGAATTATCTCTGGGCTTTATGGAATTCTAAAGCCGCTAGACCTCATTAAGCCATACAGACTAGAGATGGGAAGCAGATGGGCGGTTACCAAGGCTAAAACTAATCTTTATAAGTATTGGGGAAAAACCATTGCGCAGCAGCTGGAAGAAGAATGTACGGAGGATGAACCTATTATAAATCTGGCCAGTGCTGAATATGCTAAAGCTATTCTTCCACATTTAAATAAAAATAAGCAAGTGATTACAGCTGAGTTCAAAGAGTACAAAAACGGAGAACTTAAAATGATTCAAGTTTTTGTAAAAAAGGCCAGAGGAATGATGGCGCGCCATATCATTAAGAATAAAATTACATCGCCTGAAGATTTAATTACCTTTGACACGGATGGATATCAGTATGAAGAGAACTTATCTACTCCAGAAAAATTAATATTTACAAGATAAAAAAATGACATTTAAAAAATTGATTTTCCCAGCTTTGGCTTGCGTTTTAATGGTAGGATGCACGAGCATAGCACAAGATACTTCTAATGAGAATGAAGGAAGCTTAAAGGAAACTAGCTACGCCATAGGAGTGAGCATAGGAGAAAACCTTAAAAATCAGAATTTAGAAGACGTGGATACAGAAACTTTAGCCAAAGGCATAAATGATGTGATGGCTGGAACTGCCGAAATAACAGCTCAAGAAGCCCAAAAAATCATTCAAGATTTTCAGATGGCACAGAAATCTGCAAAGTTTCAAGTGAACTTAGATAAATCTGAGAAATTCTTAGCAGAGAATGCTAAGAAAGATGGAGTCATAACCACTGAAAGTGGACTTCAATATAAAGTAATAAAGGAGGGAACAGGAGCCACTCCTACTACTGATAATAGAGTCACCGTTCACTATTCTGGAACACTCGTAGACGGTACTCCTTTTGACAGCAGCAGAGAAGTAGACCCATCTAAAGGTAAAAAAGGAGATCCAGTTACTTTCGGGGTTACACAAGTAATCAAAGGGTGGACTGAAGGACTGCAGTTAATGAAAGAAGGTGCCATCTATGAATTTTACATTCATCCTGATCTTGGATATGGAGTTAACCCTAGACCTGGAGGAGTTATCCAACCTAATGATGCTCTTGTATTTAATGTAGAATTAATCAGCATACAGTAGGATTATACTTCCAGCCTAAAACATTTTAGAAGCTCTACATTTTGGTAGGGCTTTTTTTATGTCTAGACCCTCATGAAACCTTGGAGCATAGC
>CAZTVP010000178.1:923-5665 GCA_964616995.1 uncultured Comamonadaceae bacterium | reverse complement strand
GTTTTTTTTGTTGATTGTGGTTATGTATATTTGTTTTGGCTTTTAGATTTTCGGAAATGAACACATGATTAAAATATGGGTTCAGTCCGCTGTGGTGCATTTTTACATGTTGGGCTTCTATAAAACCGTTTGTCAAGATGCACATCTGATATCCTTTGTCTCTGCAGTATTCTAGAATATCTATAGTTCCTTCTATGAGGTTCGTTTTCTTAGGGCATTCTATGACGTAACGCTCACAAAAAGAATCCGCTAGAGCTCTACTTTCTGAAGGGTTCACTCCATGAAGTTCAAAAGCCTGCTGAAAGCGTGTGTACCTTAATGTAGCCTTGTCCATTTTCCCTACTTGGTATAAATCCCAGCAGTGGCGGTTAATCCTAATATAGTCTGCAAGAAACTGCTGTGGATTCTGAACTGGATTATTTATAAGAGAAAACTCCTCTAGCAATTCTAAAATCGTAGCTTTAGAATTCGTATCAAAATCCCACAGCGTGTGGTCTAAATCCCATATAATGTGTTTGTACTTAGGCTTTATTGGCATTCGGAAAAAGGGTGTCAAATAAATCTGGAAATAAACTGGCTAAACCTCCCATTACAAAGGCCCAAAACACTACTGCCATGAGTAGTGCTGGATAAGCCCACCTGGTATGTGTAAAGAATTTAGCTGTAATGAGTGAACCTACAGGAATGGAGATAAACATGGGTGTAAGTAAAGCTATTCCCGCTAAACCAAGTGTTCTTTTTCCTCTCACTAAAAATTTGTTTACTCGTGTAAATTTCTTCTTCGGAGGTGCTCCTTTTTTTTCTCGCTCTACTCGTTTACGATAGGCGCGTTCTAAGAAGTAATCACTAAGAAAAAAGAAAAATGAAACTCCGCTGAACCCCGCTGAAATATTAAAAATTACTCCAGTCCAAAAGTCAAACTTCAGCGCAGCTATTGGTGAAAAAACCATAAACTTCAATGCTACCCAAAAGAAGAGTCCAGCATTAGTTATGATATCTACCCAATCCAAAATTTACCGTGCTAATTTTAATACCGAAGGAAAAACCGACTTCCAGCCTTTCCATTCTCTAAGTTCGGATAAAGTTTCATTATGCCAAATGGTAACTAATTCTCCTCCCACTGATTTAACCTCTTTTATCACTTCATCTGCAGCTATTACGGCTTCCTTAGGATTTAATCCTAAGTACCTATTCAGCGTGGCATCCATTATGGCTGAAGAGTGAAATTCGAGCTCTGTAATCTTTTCAGTAGTTAAATCATAGAACAAAAAAGGAGTGCAAGTTCCTGCCCTAAATCCTAGTCGTTCGGCATAACCGAGGCTGAAATCCTGCTTGATTCCTAGCTTCACTAACTGGGCTGCTGTAGTTGGAAATTTGAATTTTAAGAAATGCTGTCTGCTCATTAAAACCTCCTCTCCTATAATGTCTTCTAACCTAAGCTTTTCTTCTAACATCACTTCCGCTTGAGTGCTAGAATGATATCCCGGGTGTATTCCCACTTTATTTCCGCGGTGCAATGCCTGAATCAAGCCTCGATAAAACTGATTTGTATAACTCAAATTCTTATCGTACTCATTTCTATCTGAGAGGAGAAAAAAGAATATGGAATTCTTTACACCTACTTCTTGATGGACTTCATGAATGTAGTCATAAGTATCATAAGGGTCTTGTCCTCTCCTGAAATAGGTGTTCATTCGGGCAGATAAATCTTCATTATCACCTCTAGAAATGGCTTTCAGGGTTCCACCCAGCTTCACTGGAAATGACTTATGCTTGAAGGCAAATGCATTGTCCACATCTATGGTACTGATGAAAGTGTAGGCTCTATTGAGTTCTGATTCACCACTTAATTTCTGCCATAGTTTTTTACACCATAAGTCAACTATTGGTCTTTCTAAAACATTCAGCTCTGAAAGAATACTTGACTCTGCCAAGTAGCGTTCATGTTCATCTCTCTTGGCATTTGGCAGGTATTCTTCATAACGCGTTATTAGGAAGAAAACTGCTGAAAACATGTCAAATGGAAGCTGTTCTCCCTCAGAATTTACCTCAAAAAAACAGGGTAATTCTTCCCATGTTCCTTTTTCTAAATTCTGGTCATGAACTCCAGTTTGATTCAATAAACCAAAATCCGGAACAGAGATGAATCCTTCACCTTTAGAGGATTCTGCTGAATTTCCGTAGTACAGCTTTAATCCATCGGTCCGATTCCAATCTATTTCATTGGAATAAATCTGATAACTCTGATTCATTACTTTACTGAACACAAATTCAAAGGTGAATTCATGTCTGGGAGTAACTATTTCAGAGTAAAGATGAATCAAGTGATTACAGGTGTTTTATCATTTGCTCACAGATAAAGTGAGCAGCTTTTCCATCTCCAAATATGGATGGAAAATCTAAATCAGTTTTCTGCTGAAAGTATGCATATCCTTCAGCTATTTTTTGAGGGTCAGCATCTACTAATATTGCGCAGCCAGCCTCTACTATTTCTACCCATTCAGTCTGCGGGCGTAAGATTAAACATGGTTTCTGGAAGAAAAAGGCCTCTTTTTGAACTCCACCAGAATCGGTTATTATCATAGAACAGTTCTTTTCAAGTGCTATAATATCCAAGAATCCACATGGTGGTATGAACCTGAAGAACTTACTATTTTCCAGCAAGCTCATAAACTCCGAACCACTGAAAAACTCCTCAAGCTTAGTTTTCGTTCTTGGGTGAAGTGGAAGAATGATTTCAGTCTGATTTTCTTCTCCAATCTTCAGAAGTGCATTTAAAAGGTTCTTTAATCGCTCAGGGTGGTCCGTATTAGAAGGTCTATGAATGGTTGAAAGGATAAACGCCTTACCCTCTATACCAAGCTCCGATATAATAGTTGATTTTTCATCTGAAACACCAGAAAAATATAAGCTATTGTCATACATAACATCTCCGCAGTGAAATACTCCTGGCCTATCTACGGAATATGAATCATTGGAAGAAATGTCAAAATTTTCGTTCTTCAAATTTGCAACGCCAGTAATCGTAGGACTAAACAACAGTGTGCTCATATGATCACATCCTATACGGTTTATTTCCTCAGGCATTCTTTTATTAAATGATCTTATGCCTGCCTCTACATGAACTACAGGAATATGAATTTTAGCAGCTGCTAATGCTCCTGCTAGAGTGCTGTTGGTATCTCCATAGACTAATAAACCATTTGGATTATGTATAGCTAACTGCCTTTCTATTCCATCTAACATCAAAGCGGTTTGTTTACCATGAGAACCACTTCCAGTATTCAAATTAATATCTGGTTCTGGGACACCTAATTGATCAAAAAAAATCTGGCTCATGGCTGTGTCATAATGCTGGCCTGTATGTAAGATGATTTCATTTAATTCACTGCTGAATGTTTCTCTTATAGTCCTACTAAGTGCAGCAGCCTTTATGATCTGCGGTCGAGCACCTATCACGGTCATAATTTTCTTCATAGCATACCTTCATCTGCAAAGCTGTAATATCCAGTCTCTGCTATTATTACATGATCTAATATTGGAAGGTCAAGAAACTTCCCGGCTGATTTTAATTTATCTGTAATGGCTAAATCTGCTTTAGATGGTTTCAAGTTTCCACTTGGGTGATTATGCACTAAAATGACACTAGATGCCTTGGCTGCTAATGCCGCTTCGAATATCAATTTAGGATCTGCTACTGAACTGCTTATTCCACCTTTGGATATGAGTTTTTTCTTTATCACTTTGTTAGCTTGGTTCAGTAGTAACACATGGAATTCTTCATAAGAGAGTGAACCAAGATCTTCCTGAAATAACTCATTTACATCTGAACTAGAGGTAATTTTCTTTTTTCTTTCAGCTTCACTCATCCTCTTTCTGACTCCTAATTCTAGTGCTGCTTGAATACTTATGGCTTTAGCCTCTCCTATACCCTTGAACTCCTGAAGTTCCTCTAGACTTAGTCTGGCTAGATTATTTAAGTTTCCATTTACAGAGAGTAGAATTCTCTTAGATAAATCTACAGCTGTTTCTTCGGTATTTCCACTTCCTATTAGAATAGCTATAAGCTCTGCATCTGTTAGGGCAGCTTTTCCTTTTAGGAGAAGTTTTTCTCTAGGTCTGTCTTCTTCTGCCCATTCAGTGATTACTGTTCTATTTAATTCTGGATAACTCAATAAAATATTAGTCAAAAGTCTAAATAAAAAAAGCTCCCAAGATTTCTCTTGGGAGCTTCAAATATATCGGTTTTCTTAATTAAAGTCCGTTAACATGAGCAGCTAAACCTGACTTAAGATTAGCAGCCTTATTCTTATGAATAATGTTCTTCTTAGCAAGCTTGTCTAACATTCCAGATACTACAGGAAGTAATTCAGTAGCTTCTTTCTTATCAGTAGTAGCTCTTAATTTTTTGATAGCCGTTCTAGTTGACTTATGAGCATATCTATTTCTAAGCTTTTTCTTCTCGTCAGATCTTATTCTTCTTAATGTTGACTTATGATTTGCCATTGCTTCTTAAAATTTCGGGCTGCAAATATAATAAGAATATTAAGAAAAACAGGAAATAACCGAATACTTTTATGCTCTTTTCAGTTCAAGCAAAGTTATCATAAAATCCAGCTCCACCAGTGACTTGAACTGTTCTCCTTTTTCTTCTATTACATCATCACCATCTTCATAGAACCACTTGATTTCATGGTCTCCGTCACTATTCTCTAGAATCATTAATAATTCCATGAAATAAC
>CAZTVP010000178.1:0-913 GCA_964616995.1 uncultured Comamonadaceae bacterium | reverse complement strand
AAATAACGACTGGTACTGGAGTTCAGGTAATCAAACTGGATATTCACTTGAAGTGAAGAGCCATCCGAGTTAACAAACTCATTAACTGCCTCCAAAATAGGAGCATAAAAATCGTACGTGTTTTCTAGAAGTGACTTTCCTTCTATTCTTAAAATCTTCTTCTTAGGACAGAATTCCACAAAAGGAGAATCAGAGCTTTGGTCGATTAAAATCATATCTCTCTCGTTTAACGTATTTTGTTTTACACGTAGGCTTTGAGAGTGAAGAATAACTTGCCGTTAGGGCTTTTTGTAAAATTGTAGTGAAGTGGTTTGGCGCTGGATTTAGCTATTTCTAGTAACCCAAGGCCTGAGTTTAATTTATCCTCACTAGTAAGTGAGTCTATAAGTTTTTTTCTGATCTGCTCGTCTATTTCTTTTTCAGAGCTTCCTATAGTTTTTTCTAATGTTTTTTCGAAGTCCTCTTTATTGGAGAAATTCACCGGGTTTCCTGCTTCTATAAAAAAGCTATCATTTTGAGTTCCTATGAGAAACACACCTTCTTTAATTCCTTCGTGCTCTTCTCCATGCTTAGAAATATTCTGTAGAATTTCTATGAGCATGTGTCCTACTTTCTTCATCCTCCTGATTTCAGCGCGATTTTTACCCATATTATCCTCCACTATCTTTAGTAAAGGTAAAATACTCTTTTGGCTAAAGTCTCCTTTATATTGCAGAAGTAGATTTTCTTCATGCATATTAGAAAGTGTGTCACCCGTAAAATCTATATGGTCAATTTGAGCTTCAATCGAGTTTTTTAAAAACAAAATCTGCTGGTGAAAGTGTGACATGTTACCACAGGCATTTTCCACCTTATATTTAATTTTTTGACCTGATTTACGCGCTAATTCTATAAGACCTAATCCAGCTCCTCC
>CAZTVP010000177.1:0-5675 GCA_964616995.1 uncultured Comamonadaceae bacterium | reverse complement strand
AGAGATATGGAGAAAGTTCCCTATTCAAAAAAGAGGTCTGTTCAGATGATTACTTGAAGTTCATAGTTCATGAACTCAAGCCATTCATAGATAAAAACTATTCCACTCTCACAGATGCTCAAAACACCTTTATAGCAGGTTCAAGCATGGGTGGTTTGATATCCATGTATGCACTGTGCGAATATCCTGAAACCTTCGGTGCTGCCGCGTGCATGTCCACGCATTGGGTAGGAACTTTTGATACTTTGAATAATCCTATTCCTTTGAAATTTGTTCAATACTTAGATGAAAATCTACCTAAGTTAAAGAATCACTCCATCTACTTTGATTACGGCACCGAAACGCTAGATGCTCTGTATGAACCTTTTCAGCTTCGGATAGATTCTATTATGAAGGCACATAAATTTGATACCAAGAGATGGAAAATGATGAAGTTCGATGGTGCAGACCATTCAGAAAGATCCTGGAGCAAGCGGCTACACATTCCGCTAGAGTATCTGCTGCGCAATAAGTAATTTCTACTAATTTTAAAAATTAAACATCTAGAATCATGATAATTTCAACCACAGAATCCATCCCAAACAGACAAACCGCAGAAGTATTAGGAATAGCTCGAGGAAGTACGGTAAGAGCACGAAACATTGGGAGAGACATCTTCGCAGGATTAAAAAATATTGTAGGAGGAGAAATAGAAGAATATACTAAACTCCAAGCCCAGTCTAGAGAACAAGCCATGCAAAGAATGATAGCAGATGCGCAAAAACTGGGGGCTGACGCCATAGTAAATGTTAGACTTACCACTTCTATGGTCATGCAGGGTGCCTCTGAAATATTAGCTTATGGTACAGCAGTTAAACTAAGCTAAAATGGACTGGTTGCCTACACTAATTCTTGGTATTCATACCGCTATATGGGGAGGAGCATTTATCATCATTATATTTCTTATTTTCAGGAGAATTAGAATTAAGAAGACAGAAAATTTCGAAAAGAGAGACAACTAAACACTTCTAAATCATGAGAGTAACAAACTCTATCTTAATTTTTATACTTTTCATTACCAGTTGTTCTTCTGCCAATCAGACTCCAGAACCATCAAAGTCCACCAGAATAGAAAACCCTACCAACAAAGTCTTACTTCGTTCTGAAATAGTTTGGCAAATGCTGAACCCAGCTCGAGGTGCTGCTAGTCCACAAGCCGGAACTATTTGGGGAGATAGAAAAGGAAATGAAGCTACTGGCTTCTTGGCCAAATTTGTGGATGGATTTTCTTCTCCACCACACATTCATAATGTAACCTACAGAGCTGTGGTTATTAAAGGTCTAGTTCATAATGACGACCCTGAGGCGGCCAACATGTGGATGAAACCTGGTTCCTTTTGGACTCAACCCGTGGGAGAATCACACATCACATCTGCTAAAGGAGAGGAAAATTTAGCATTGGTAGAAATTGACCAAGGGCCTTACTTAGTAAAACCTACAGATGAAGCTTTCGATAATGGAGAAAGACCTATCAACATAGATGTGAGCAATGTCATTTGGTTAGACAATCAAAAGTCGAATTGGATAGAACCGAATTGCACCGCAGAACTGAGCTTTCTTCATGAGAACAACGATGGAAGCGGTCTCAGAAGTCTATTCCTAAAACTACCAAAAGGATTTCGCGGAGAAGTTGTCAGCCAAGGAAACACATTCCATGCGGTAGTGATACAAGGAGAATTAGCATACGAATTGCCAGAGTCTAAAGAAGTAAAATCACTGGATTATGGAAGCTATTTCGGGGCTACGGATAAAGCAGTTCATTCAGTGGCTAACACATCCGATGGAGAAACCATTGTTTACGTGAGAACAAACGATAGTGTTTATTTAAAAGCTTCAGAAACCAAATAGGGATGATAAATTACGCCTTCCCTTTACTCTTCTTCCTTGCTAGTACATGCGCTTCTAATACTTCATCGTCTCCATATACTGAACTGAAAAAGGAGACAGACAATTCACACCAAAAAGAATACGACTCAGGAGACGTAGTTTTTGATATATACTTGGCTAAAGATGGAAAACTGTGGATAGCCACTTCTCAAGAAGGAGTGTTCTGTTACGATGGGAATTCCTTTCAGAATTTCACCATGGAAAACGGTTTATGCGGAAATGAAATCTCATCTATTCTAGAAGATACAGAAGGTAACTTTTGGTTCGGAACAGAGAATGGGTTGTGCAAATTTGACGGAAAGAACTATACCAACATTCCTCTACCCGATTACCCAAAGTCTAGCGACTGGCTGGACAAGTATTATCCCATGATGAGTCCAGAGAAAGTAACGGAACTTCTGGAAGATGACAATGGAAATATCTGGGCAGGTTCCAGTATAGCGGGGCTTTATAAATTCGATGGAGAACGCTTTGAAGCATTTCTCCAAGAAGAAGGAAACCTCATGCCTGATAGCATGCACCATAACAGCATTTCAGCTTTGGCAAAAGACAAAAATGGTCACGTTTGGATAGGTTCATTTTCTCATGGAGGAATTAATCAATATAATGATGAAGAGTTCATGCACCACGCATTACCAGATGGCTACGGAGATGGAATGATTTCTTCTATTTTCATAGATAATGAAGAAAAAATTTGGGCAGGAACCAGAAACGGAGGTATTTACAGTTTTAATGGAACTGAATTCAAATCGTTCTCTCCACAAGTCAAAGAAATTCCTATGGCCAAGTTCTTTCAGGACGGTTCTGGAGCTTTATGGATGTCTAGCTATGCGCGAGGTAGAGTATATCAGCTTAAAGAAGGAAAATTTGAATTTTTCCAAGCAGACCAAAGCGAACAGCTGCTAGACATCATGTGTATGGCGGAAGACAAGGATGGTAATATTTGGTTCGGAGGGCGATATGGTTTGCTATGGAAGTATGATGGAAAGGCGCTGGAGGATTATACTCTTTCGAAATAGAACAAACTGAATTAGCGGATTAAGAGCTGATAATGTTTAACTTTATTAAGAAACAAACCAGATGTTACATGAAGTCCTATAAAACTACTCTGTTCGTTTTGATGATTTTGCTCTCCTTGAGTGAAGTAACCTCTCAAACCACCTTCTGCTCTGATGACCCACCTCTGAATACTTGGCTGGCAGATTCTCCTTATCCTATTTACCACAGAAACAGCTATGCACAGGCTTCTAGTTGTATCCAAGGAACTCTGCCTGGAGACAGTTTAGAAATTAAGTTGCGTAGCAATATTACTGGCGGAACCTCCCCATGGATTTATCTCACGGATGAATATCCTTCTGGGGAGAGATGTATTCTCTATTCCAACTCAAATTATGTGTTCAAATTCATAGATAATGGAACTACTCTAGAAGCAGTAGATAGCATTCAAATAGATAATGACTTCATTTCCACTTTTGGGTACAACCACCTGCTTTCTAAAGACCATATTTGGTTTTCGTATGATCCTGCTTATGAACCTGATGAAGGTGAATACACGAGGATATTTAAATTCACTGATGAAGACATTTCTAATCCATATTCTCCGATTTTGTTGTTGGATACGTTTGACTTTGCACCGCTAGAAATACCTGCTGTGAACATGTACAACTTGAATTATAATGGAGAGATAGTTTGGTACTCAGAACGAGATACGCTAGATGCTTATGCTTATGCTGGAGTCATAGATCAGGATTTTAATCTGTTAGATACGCTTCAGTTTGAAGTGCTGCCAAATGAACGCGTGAACCATAATTCTATTTCTGTAGATGAGGAAAATAACTTTTACATAGTTACGTCTCACAGGCTTATTCAGTTCACTTGGGATGGAGATGAAGTGTTAATCGGGTGGCAAGCGGAATACGATTTTGTGAATGATGGCCCTACGGGAAATTTTGCCTATGGCAGTGGAACCACTCCCACATTAATGGGTTGGGGAGATGGAAATGACAAGTTAGTAGTGGTGGCAGATGGACATGAGAATAATAACTTGGTGGCTTTCTGGCGAGAGTTGCCACAGGACTGGACCGCTGTTCCTGGAATGCCGCTACATTTTGCAGATAGCATCAGCATTCCGAATGCGCAGTCTTTTAGTAATCTGTTTCAGTCTATAGAGAATTCTCCTACGGTGCACGGATATGATGTGGCCATAGCTCAGTTCAATGGGTTCTTAGGCTATGACTGTGATAATTATAAAGGAGTTACTAAATTCACTTGGAATACAGAAGATGATAAATTCGAGCTGCAATGGACGAATGAGGAGATAAACATGAATGGGGTTCTAGCCTATTCTTCTGGTAGCGACTTGGTGTATGGAACAGGAAAAGAGGAAGACTGTAATTATTACTACTACGGTTTAGATTGGCAGACTGGAGCTTTAGAGCTAGACTTTTTACTCGGGCCTGAAGGCACTTTTTTTAGCGACCCTTTTTATGATGCCGGAGTGAATAACGTAATAGATGAAGATGGAAGCATTTATTTTTCTGGAGGAGCCAGCTTGGTAAAGATAGAACGACTAACTAATTCCTCTACAGTGGAAGAATATGCTGAACAGTCCATTAGGCTCTATCCTAACCCAGCTTCGGAAGCTATTTTTATAGAGAATCATAACTTGGAAGGAACTACCTTTTTCATCTATTCTGCAGATGGAAGATTGGTGAAATCTGGAGTATTTGAAAACCAAAAAATAGCCATTCACGATTTACAGTCAGGAGTTTATATTATTTATGTTAACCAAAGCTCTCATCAGTTCCGTTTAGTCAAAGAATAGACTTAGATTCAAAACCTAACCTAGCTCCACATCCCTTCCAATGCCTTCCTCTCAATATCGTTAGCAAAGAGAGGAGTTTCTTCTTCTATATGTAGTTGAAAAGGAGTCTGGCTTGGGTCCATGCCTTTAGTGAGTTGATGCGAAGCCTTTATAAACTGCTCATCACTGGCAGATGTTACTTTACAATAGAGCATGCAAGATGCTTCATCTATTTTCTCCAGTTGTAACTCCCAAGTAATTTCTAGCTGTATATACTTTTCATCATCCAGCCACAACAGTGTGTTTGGTGAAATGGTAAGTACTCTGTCTTTTTCAGAGATGGTTTCTACATAGTGCTGAACCATAAAAAAACCGGCTACGTATTCCACATTCATAGAGACTCTTTTTCCTGAGGGCAAAACCCCTTGAGCAGCACTCTGATGTCCTTCTGCACAAGCCGCATAATCTTCTGCCGTGAGTCCAAATAGCCATTCTGATATGTTAATGTCGTCCATACTGGCATAGATTTTAGCTTGAGTCGTAGCTTCTCCTAAAGTTGTCATTGTGTAATTATTTATAGATGTATAATGATGATGGATTGAGATGCTCTTGGCCTAAAAGAAAGTATTAGAGTTATTGAATTTTCCGCCAGTAAACCATGTGAAAAAGCGCATGAAACCATGAATAGGTTGAATAGAATCCCAGTGTTCTGTGATTTTACCATTTTCTACTTTCCAAATGTCCATGATATTAAATCCTTTTTTAGGATTTCCTCTGTGCTTCACATAGGTAGTTACATGAGAATGAGCTGTTATGTAGGCTCCATCTGCATACATGTGTTTTACATCGTACGCATAGGCAGGAAATCTCTTGACTATGCCTGAGACTACTTGGAGCACTCCATTTATGCCATCGGTCATGCTTTGATTGTGTTGCTTGTAAGGTT
>CAZTVP010000176.1:2247-5682 GCA_964616995.1 uncultured Comamonadaceae bacterium | reverse complement strand
TTAGTCGGCTAGTATGTACACATACCCTTGGATGGCAGCTATATCGCCTCCTAACTCAAGCACATAATAATAGGTGCTCGAAGGAAGCGAAGACCCTGTTAGAGAGCTGGTTCCATCCCAATCATTTACATATGGCACAGCCTCATAGACCATGTTTCCATATCTATTGAAAACGGTGAGCTTAGCCTCTGGATAAAGTTCTAACCCTTCTATTATGAACAGGTCGTTTTCTGCATCATAGTTCGGAGAAAATCCTTCTGGAATATTCAGATTAGGATTAAGCAGTTCGTCATACTCACAGTTATCTGTTTCATCTAAATAGTTAGGAATATTATCATCATCACAGTCATAAAATCCTTCTATATAATCTGGAATATTATCTCCGTCTGAGTCAGAATCTTGGTAATCTGGAACTCCATCTCCGTCTGTATCTACTGGTAAATCTGAACACGGGTCGTTTATGTTTTGCTGCGCAAAACCTTCTACACTATCAGGAATACCATCACTATCTGTATCTAAATCCAGGTGGTTAGGAGTTTCATCATTATCGAAATCTGAAGTACCCTCCACTTGGTCTGAAATATTATCTCCATCAGAGTCTGGAAGGAATACGCTAATGGTTACTTCTGCCTGACTGCAATTCCCCAAGGCATCACATATGGAATAAACAAATGAGTCATTTCCACAAAAACCGGGAAGAGGTGTGTAGGTTAATACTCCATTATTCACAGATGCTTGCCCCACAGGAAGTGATTCCATCTGGAAGAAAAAGAATGGGTCATCTTCAGGGTCATAATCGTTACCTAGAATATCTTCTATTAGATTTTCACTAGCACTAGTGCTAAAGACATCATCTACTGCTACTGGTGGGTCATTAAGATTTTCTACTTCGATTACCACGGTAATGAATGCACATATATATTCATCTGCATCATCACAGAAGTGAACGGTTAGCGTATCTGTACCTGAAAAATCTGATGGAGGAATATAGGAGAAACAGTGCTCTTCTAGTAATGTAAAAGCTGCTCCATCTACACTATTTTCAATAGAAGTAATGTTTACTTCATCTCCATCATTATCGATTAAATCTAGGCATATGATATCTTCTGAATCTTCTAAGATGTTTTCTTGAATCTGAGAGATTTGGAAGCCATTATTATCCACTGCATAAGGTGCTGTATTTACTACACAACCTATACATACCTCAGCTCCATCTGAACAAGAAGTAATAGTGTTTACGAGATTAAGACTATAACATTCTCCAGCGGTAAGTTGGAACTCAATTCCTGCATAACTCTCTGAAGCATTAGGGAAGAAATTTAGCGATTCAAAAAATCCTCCTTCACAAGCGGTCAACACTTGTAGGGTTTGGTAATTATTCAGATTGGACTCTGAAGTTACCAGATGAGTCTCAGGGTCGTAAGACCAGAAACCAAGGTTATCCTCTTGATTCATGACATTTACCATGTCTTCAACCGTTAGTACTTCTCCGAAAATATTATTGGTAGTTCCGTTTATCATCCAGCTCTGCATCTGAATGGTCATATCTCCATTTTGGAAACATACATTCTCTGCTATATCTGAAAAGTCATACTGAACTATATCTAAAACTCCTATGGAGACTATGTCAGTAACCTGTTCTCCATCTACAGCCAGAATAAACTCGCTCTGGTCTTCATGAGAAATAGGGAATGTTACGGTCATAAGTTCATCACAAGCCGTGGTTTCGAAGTAGTAATCTTCTTCTGCGAAGTAGTCTGGACATTCAGCTCCTGGAGATACATTGATGAGTACAGTGGCTTCATTGCACAGCCCATTAGGAACTCCAGTATCACAGAATTCTATGGTGACTTCGTCTATTCCGATAAAGTCTGAATTGGCTATGTAGTTAAAACAGTTGTCTCCAGGGTTAAAGCTCACATAGGAACCAGAAGCTGAAGTAACATTAGCCAGCCCTACATAATCTTCTTCTAAATCTGCAAACTCAAGACAGTATATTTCAGAGGCTCCAGCATCTGCTGATTCATTTATAGAATTTACCACGGAACCATTTTCTATGAGGTTAGGTGCTGTATTATTCGGTAGATATGGAAGGATTTCTATTACTATCCAAGTGGCTCCGCAAAGCTGAGGGAAACCATCATCACAGTAATTTACCATGAGCACATCTGCTCCTATCTCATTCGGAGGTGGAATGTAGGTGAAGCAGTCCTCTCCTTCTTCCCAAATGACTGAAGAATCCTCGAATAAATCTATAATATCATTTATTCCGACTTCATTTTCTTCTAAGTCTCCGAATTCAAGACATATTTCTGAAGCTTCGTTGATTTGAACGTACTTGAAAAGTGTATCTGTGGGCGCATTAAAAATATCTACGGTGAACGGAACCGAATTAGCTCCATCATTTTCGATTACGTTTATGATTACCTCAGCACTATTGCACAGCGTAGGGTCACCTGAGTCACAGAAATCCACGGTAACAGTATCCTGACCTATGAACCCCTCTGGAGAAATGTAACAGAAGCAGTAATCTCCTGGTTCATACCATACGTCTGGGTTAATAGAGGTTTCTGAGATTTCAGTAATTCCCACTGTATGATTCTGGTCATCAGAAAAATTCAAGCAGTAGTTCATCATACTTCCTGAATATGTAGTGGTGAAAAATTCATCCTCCTCCACATTTTCATCATTTACCGTGTACGGTTCTGTGTTAATGATACCAAGACATGGTACACAAACTTCTACCGTATCTGAACAGTTCTGATAGAATGTATTTTCTATGACTACCTCATAACAGTTGGCAGCAGGTAGTAGGATTTTCAGATTCTGAGGAATAGTAAATGCTTCCCAGTTTAAACTTACTTCAGCTCCGCAAAGACTGGTTAATTCTAACTCCTGATAGTCTAAAATGACCATTCCGCCTCTTAACTGACCATCTGTATGATACCAGAAACCACATGGGTCTATTTCATTCATAAAATATGCTACTTCCTCCCAGTTATTCAGTGCACCTGAAGAGAAGGTTTCACCGTCTATACTCCAGTTATTTATAGTAAGAGGGAACCTAATTTCTTCTGCACAATTTCCTAATTCAGAGTCCAAGAAATCATAGGCTCTGTATGACCTCTCTTCACATACTAGCAGTTCTTCTTGAAGTTCTCCATCTACATAAACTTGATAGTTTTCAGCATCCGCATAGTCATAAGGCAAGCAAAAATGTGCTGAAGACTGACAGTTTTCTATGACCATTTCTACTTCTTCCTGTACGAAGATGAGCTCACATTCTGTAGTTTCATCATACACTAGAATTGTCCAAATTCCTTGGGAGCACATTCCATCATTATCGCATATTTCATAAGTCAAATAATCGTATCCCTGAAATGCTCCTATGGAAGTATATTCAATAACTCCTGGTTCCATTAAAATGACCGTTCC
>CAZTVP010000176.1:0-2237 GCA_964616995.1 uncultured Comamonadaceae bacterium | reverse complement strand
GACTATGGAGAATGAAGATGGGTTCAAGTCTCCATCAGGGTCAAAGTCATTGGCCAGAAGGTCATGTATAAATGGTTCATCAAACTGGACTTGAGAAAAGTCTTCTACCGCCACCGGAGGGTCTGGAGTATTTAATATTTCAATATAAATCTTGGCATTAGCCGTGAGGTCTTCGCTGTCAAATATTCTGTACGTTAAACTATCTAAGCCTGTAAAATTTAAATCTGGATTGTATTCAAAGTATGAGTTATTCACGAGCTGAATTTGCCCATGACTTGGAGCAGCTATAACTTGAGAAAGGCTTGGTAGGATATCTCCGTTAGGGTCGAAATCATTGGCTAAAAAGAAAATATCCAACGGTTCATTATCATAACCCGTAACCTCATCATTTACTGCAATAGGATTATTCTCTTCGGCAAATGAAACTATGGTAGTGTCATGATAAAGCTGACAGTATTCTCCAGTAGTGTAACGAACGGTATATTCTAATCCAGCTATGGCATTATAAATGGTTCCGTCTTCTGGTGATATGAATACAACACCATCTTCCTCAAAGTCTAGGAAAAATAGTTGTGCATTTGTACTATCAGGATCTACAAGAGAGAACACCCCTCCAGGTGTTTCTACGTTTTCAGCTGGATGTGGGTCTAGTACATTAAAATCTTCATAAGTGAAATAAGGACTAAAAGGCTCTTCTATGGTCATAGAGAATGGGAAAATGGTATCACCTAACACGTTATAAGCGGTTAAATTTCCTAAGTATTCGCCCGTGTTTTCAAACTCTAGATAGACTGTATCTTCTGTGAAGGTAAGGTCATTCTGAAACTGCCACCTAATAGAATCTACGGGCATTCCTGTAAACTCTTCAGCTACTAGCATGATAGAATCATTAATACATCCACCTCCATCTGGAGTCATGGTTAATTCCATGTGAGGTAAGGTACAAGTGACTTTATTTAAATCTCTATAGGCAGTTCCCTGCACTACGCCTATGCTACATGATTGACCTTCACAAGTAATTTCATCTGCATTTATGGTCTGTGCTCTTAGCTGGAATTCACCTGGCTCTAGGTTCTCGCTTTCAAAAAGCACACTGAACGAAAAAGAATCTCCATCTTCTAATCCTGGTGGCATATCCCATTCGTACTTAACTCCACTCGGGATAGTATCTAATATTGGAAGATTTGATTCTAAACTACTAGCATTAGAAGAAGCGTTAATCTCGTCTAAGTCAAGATAAGCTCCATTAGGAATGATTAACTGGAACTTATCCTCTGCTGAAGTAACCGCTGTTCCAGGTATTTCTGGAATGGCTACATTCACATTGAGCGTAGTTGTATCCTGACAGATTTCAAATCCACTAGCATCCAGATTCACGATGGTAAAAAAGTTTGGCTGAACATTTTCTATATCCAACTCTATGTATGAAGTAGAGATTTCTTCTATTGGGTCTCCACAAGCTCGTACTGCGTTTACTAACATTCTAGTTTCACTTCCAGAAACGAAAGGACAAGATGGGATAAGTGCTACTGACAAGAAAACACTGTTGCTATCTGGTTCTTGCGCTCCAGGTAATCCTACTTGCGCAGTCTGTTCAGGAAGTAAATCTTCTAATTGCCAGATTAAATAGTTAGCTATTATATCTGGTTCTGGAAGAGAACCGAAGGTAATAGCACCTGGAGTATCCGAACTTTCATTGGGGCCAGGGTATTGGATAAAACTACTAGAAGCATCAAACTCTATGCTCTCAGGAATTTCTAAACTTACCGTAATATCTCGAACATATCCAAGCAGTGCGTTGTTTATGGTCAAATCCAAATTATTCGGTTCACACATAACCAGTCCATTCTCAGGCGAAGAAAAGTTCAATTGAATACCTGAATCTTCAGGACTGAAATTCACATAGACTTCTTTAGTCTCACATGGAAAATTATTCGGGTTGAAGTCGCTGAAATCTATGGAACAATCAAACCCTGCTTGAACTTTCAGTTCACCTTCTGAACACTCATTAATAGTAGAGGAAACTTGAAAATCGTAGAATAAACCAGGATTTAAGGCAGGTATTTCACACCATTTACCAGTGGTAGATTCGCTTAAAGGAAGGTTTAATCCAGACTGTAAATCTGTAACTTCTAATACTTCAAATTCTCCGCTGGTTCCCTCTAAATGTAACCACATGTTCTGAAGAGTATCTAGAATAGTAGTACTAGCTACTCTAATATTCCAAATTGCTTCAG
>CAZTVP010000175.1:0-5689 GCA_964616995.1 uncultured Comamonadaceae bacterium | reverse complement strand
TTTTAGAAAGGATTTTAGAAAGGCGCTCGGCTGGAGGAGGCGGTGATGAAGTGAAAGTAATTCCTACCGTAGTGCATGTAATTCATGAAACGGGTGAGGATGTTATTAGTCAGGAGCAGGTGGAGAATGCTATGCTCTGGTTAAATGAGGCGTTTTCTAATAGTGGTGGGTCATTTAATCCAGATGGAGTAGAGATTCCCATACAGTTTTGTCTAGCTAAAAAAGACCCTAACGGTGAGTTTACAGAAGGCATAAATTATGTGCAGGATGAACTTGCCAATATGCTCGTGCCTTCACAAGATATAGCCTTAAAAGATTTAAGCCGGTGGAATCCACTGGAATATTTGAATGTATGGGTAGTGAGCTCCATTACTAGAGAACCCAACAGTCCTGGAGTAATAGGTTATGCTAGTTTTCCGGATAGTCATGGACAAGACAATGATGGAATAGTGATAGAGGCAGACTTCTTCGGGGCGGAGATGCTTTCTAACAGTGCCTTTATCCATGAAATAGGACATTACGTAGGCCTGTTTCATACTTTCCAAGATGGCTGCCCTAATGATGACTGCCTCATGAGTGGAGACCGTGTGTGCGACACTCCTCCAGACCAAAACTTGTTTAATACCTTCTGCTTTGATGGAACTAATTCGTGTAATACAGACGAAGACGATACTTCTGAAAATAATCCTTTTAGACCAGTAGAATTAGGAGGACTTGGAGATCAGTTTGACCAGCAGACTAACTACATGGACTACTCCAGCGTACTGTGCTTTGATATTTTTACGGATGGTCAAGTAGAGCGTATGATGGCCGCATTAGAAATTAGAGAATCGCTCTTTAATGATGATAAATGCTCTCCTCCTTGTGATAATCCTATAGTAGTTAACATCAGTCAATCTGCAGATGTAATCAACGCTGGAGAGGTGGTGAACTTTACCAACTTGAGCGATAACTTTAGTATCAGCGAATGGTCAGTAAATGGCGTTTTACAGGAAGCTAGCGCAGATTTTAACTTCTCTACAAATGAACAGGGAGAGTATAATATAGAGCTTTACATGGCCAATGAGACTGTAGGATGCTACCAAGAAATAGTTCATCCTGTGACTGTTAACTGTCCTATTTCTGTAGTGGTTACTCCAGATGCGACAGTTTTATCGGAAGGTGGAACGGTAGAATTTAGTACTGAAATCACTGGAGGTTCAGACTTTCAGTGGTATGTGAATAATGAACCTCAAGCCACCACTGAGGAGTTTAGTTTCACCTTTAATGAGGTGGGTATTTCTTCTGTTTATTTAGATGTTTCTAATGGAATTTGTACGGTGCGCTCTCAAGTTTGGAATATTTCCGTAGGGAGTTGTACTACTGGTAATGAACACAATCTGTGGCACTGGTTTAATCCTGTAGGAAATGGATATGGCTTTGATTTTAACGATCAACCCGTTTCATTCATTCCAGAAAACCCTAGTCTAGGCGAAGGTCATTCTAAAGCTACTATCTGTGATGATGCAGGTAATCTACTATTTGTAAGTACAGGAACAGCCGTAATAGATAGAAATTATGATTTAGTGGAAAACGGTGATGGTCTTTTAGGTGATCCTTCAGCTCATTATGGCACCATGTTTCTGAAAGTTCCTGGAGATGAGTCTAAGTACTATCTGTTTACTACGGATAGTCAGCAGAGCAGTTTTGAAAATGGGCTGCGCTTTAGCATTATAGATTCCGAGGCCAATGATGGCTTAGGTTTAGTAACAGAGGTTAAAAATGAACTAATAGAAGAGATAGGCACTGAAGCTATTAATATCATTAAACACTGTAATTTAAAAGATAAATGGCTAGTGTTTTTTGATATTCCTGAAGCTAAGTTTAAAGCCTATTTGATCTCTGAAGATGGTATAAATTCTACTCCAGTAGAGACAGATTGGAATGAAGGGTTCACTGGAAATGCCTATTCGTATGGCGTAAAACCTTCTCCTCAAGGAAACCAGTTACTCTATGATGGATTTTTAATGGATTTTGATCAAGGAACAGGAACTATCTCAAACATCATAGATTTAACATCAGAACTGGGACTAATAGAGGAAGGCATATGTTATGATTTCTCGCCTAGTGGAAAAGTAGCATATATGATGAGTGGTGAAGGGGTAGATGTTAATCTAAACCAGTTTGATCTTACTCGTCCAAATGAGTTGTTGGTAGAACCGACTTTTTCTGCTTCATCAGGAATAGCTCTTTTCAGCAAGGACATGCAGAAAGGAAAGGATAATATCATATACATGGATCAGGCTATTCCGGGGTTAATAGGAACTATATCTAATCCTAATCTCCTTGGAGATGATTCAGAATTTGTGGAGGGAGACATTTTTGCTAATGCTTTTATAAATGGATTCGGAAATTTCTTTCATGCATACATAGCTGGGCAGGACATCATAATAGACGGAGATGAAATTATATGCGCTGGAACAGAGCACGAGTTCTCGGTTTTCGGGTCGGAATGTATAGAGTCAGATATAGAATGGGAATTTATGGGAGATGGTGAGTTTTCTATACAGCCTAATGAGTCTGTGCTAGCATCTTTTCCAGAGGTAGGTGAGGCCATACTCATAGCCAAGACAGATTCAGACTGTGGAGAGATTACTGACACCTTACATATCTCCATTATAGAAGCTCCAGCTCTTGATTTAGGGCCAGATAGAGGATTTTGTCCAGGAGAAGGAACGGTAATGTTAGAAATGTCAGATGAATTTGAGTTTTACCTCTGGAGCACAGGAAGTACGGAGCAGAGTATTACTCTTTTCAGTCCTGAACCTCAAACCATAGAAGCCAAAGGCTATTATCAGGGGTGCTTCATAACGGACCAAATAGAGATTTTAGGAGAATTAAGTGGTACTATCGATTTAGGGCCAGATCAGTCCCTATGTGATGGGGAGGTCATAGTGCTAGATGCTGGCCCTGGCTTCACAGATTATACATGGCAGGACGGTTCTACTGGTCAGACTTATACGGCTTTCTTAGGAGGAACATATTCCGTAACTGCTTCTGAGCCCTGCGCTGCTAGTGATATGATTTTTATAGACGAGTGTGACCAAACCATAAGCAGTATAAATGAGACTTCACTGGATAATGAAGGATTAGCGCTACTTTCGGTTTTCCCTAATCCCGCGGTGCAAAACATTACACTTACCGCAGTTTCCAAACATGCAGTTTCATCTAAGGTGAACGTATTCGATCAAAGAGGAAAGCTCGTATTAACGGAGACCCATCAACTCATCAGAGGGGAAAACGCAGTGGTGTTGGATGTCAATCAACTAGCTGCGGGTGATTATACAGTTCAGCTCTCTGCTGAAGGAAAGCTGTTAACTACCACCTTCGTTAAGCTAGAATAGTAGCTTAGAAACTTAAGGTGAATCTACTCGTATAACGGGTAAATACTCACCCTATGAGATTACTGTTTGTTTTATTGGTAGTTGCGCATTGCACCGCACTTAATTCTGCTGCGCAAAACACAGAAGAAGCCTTACATCACTTAGAACTGGTAACAGCTTCATTAGAAAAATTCCGCGCTGAAACTTGGAATGTACTCAGGCTTACCGCTCAGAATAGATCATCTTCTGAACTGGATTTTAAGATCAATGCTGTAGCTGATAAAATAGAAGCCACACGGAGAACCTTGGTAGATGCAGATGGATACTACAATGACCTTTCTGCTAAGGTGGCAGTTACTGTTTTTCTAAAAACTGCCCATAGAATTTTAACAGATGATTATCAGCAGATAAAACGATTAGAACAATCATCTCAGCAGTCTTTTGTCAATATGGAGAAGTACTTAAATGTGCAGAATAAAGCCAATGAACGTCTTTCAGAAGCAGGAGAACGATTAGATGATGAGCTCAAACGTTTTGCGGAGAGGTATGACATAGAAGTGACTGAAAAGAAGAGCCCACTTTCTGCCAAGATAGAAATGGCTTCTCAAGGAATGGCGTATTACAATCAGGTTTACCTGTCATTTTTTAAAGTGCATGACCAAAAGTTAAAGCTTTACACAGCACTTTCAGCTCAAGATTTAGATGCCATAGAAGAAGAACTAGCTTTATTAGAATCGTACTGTGCTGAGAGCATTGGAAGACTTCAGATTTTAGGATCATTTATGGATGATTCCAGTCTAAATGTGGCAGCTACAGATATCATTAATCAAATGAAATCAGAGGCTCAGGAAACATTTCCAGCAGCACTTAGAGCTATAGAGAAAAGGCAAATTTTTCTGATGGCACAAGGAGTATTTGATGCTATACCTGAGAAGGAGAGAACACAGGAAGATATAGATCACTTAAACAGTGTAATAGACCCGCTGAATAAGGCTATAGAAAATCAAAATGAAAAATTCACTTTGGCTGAAGAGAAAAGAGAAACACTTTTCACTAATTGGAACCAACAGATAGCCAAGTTCTTTTCTACCTATCTCAATTAAAAGCTATTACCAGAGAGATAAAGAAAAGACTATCTTGAAAAAGTGCGAAAGCCAGCGCGACTGAAACACTTATTAACTAGTTAATTAGTCTTTTAATATAGAATCCACTTCGGATTTTGATTCCCTTTCCAAGAATACGTAGTTTCGCTTCTCATGCAGATAAAGTTCTTAGTAGTAGGCAAAACTAGTTTCCCTTACTTAAAAGAAGGTATAGAAATCTATTTAAAAAGGCTAAGTCACTACACTCGTCTAGAGTACGTTGAATTACACTGTAAAATTCCTAAATCAGCTAAGGAAAGAGATGTAAAACAGATAGAGTCTAAGGAGTTTCTCAAGCATCTGAAGAACACAGATACGGTTATTTTATTGGATGAAAATGGCAAGTCGTTCAGCTCGGTAAAATTTTCCAAGTGGATGGAAGGTAAGATGCTTTCAAGCACTAAGTCGCTGGTGTTTTTAGTAGGAGGGCCTTATGGATTTGATGATGAAGTAAAGAAGTTAGCCGTCCAAAAAATCTCATTGTCAGAAATGACTTTTTCTCATCAGATGATACGAGTGTTTTTCCTAGAACAGCTGTACAGAGCATTTACCATTCTGAAAGGAGAGCCTTATCATCATTCATAGTTAGGCGTAGAATGGGAAGGAGTGTTGGCTTGTGGGATTTCCTTCACTTATCAACTTGTCAATTTGTTTTCTGTTCTAAGTTCGAAGTTCTCGGTTCAGTGTTAGCACATTTGAGTCCCTTGCATTTCACTTAGCGTTTTATCTTCTACTTTATAAAATTTTCAATTCACCCTGATTAAGCTCCCCTCCAAGCAGAATAAGTATTGTTACTCGGATATTAGTTGGGAAGTGTAAATTGCTGATACGCTGGAGTGAGTATTCTATTTAGGTGTCCAGCATTCCGATAGCTAGCGGAACGGGGTGGGTCATTCTTGATTAAGAAATAAATTCAAAAAACCTCAAACAAAAAAAGGCATCACCAGAAGCAATGCCTTTTAAATATCATTTTAAGTAAATTCTTACTCCGCTAGTATGATAACCGTGTTATTCAGTACTTCTACAGTACCACCGTTTACCTTAAATAAGTAATCACAGTCATTAGCTTCTCCTAATCGTTCCTCTAGGATTTCTTCCGGAGTTCCATCGGCTTTAATCTTGATAGAACCTTCACCCATAGAAGTGATAAGCGGAGCGTGATTATCTAATACTCCAAGCTGACCA
>CAZTVP010000174.1:0-5693 GCA_964616995.1 uncultured Comamonadaceae bacterium | reverse complement strand
TGCACCGCGCACTACTTCAGCTATCTCACCACTTACTGGTGATGTAAATACAATTTTATCATTGTACTTATCATGAAATAATGGAGTTCCTTTTTTGACTTCGGCACCTTTTTTGAGTATCAACTTAGGAATTAGGCCGTGAAAATCTGTTGGTTTGATTGCGTAAACGCTTCCTGTCTTAGCTTCTTTGAAGCTGTTTTCAGGTGAGCCAACAAGTCTAATATCCGCTCCTTTGCGGATTTTAATTGTTCTAGACATCTGGTGATTATCCTTTACTTTTGGACGGCAAAAGTAGTTAATTGTAATGGTTAGAATCGTGTTTAAAATATCAACGAAATAATTTAGAATGAATCTAAACAAGTTTAAAAACCCTTACACAACAGTACTTTCAGGGCATTTCAAACTTATGAAGAGCGCAGCTCTTTTCTTCACTACTTTGTGTGGATTAATCCTTCCCTTACATATAACTGCAGAAGTGTCCTTCAAAGATTCTTCAGACATAGACACTAGAAACAGAATTCATAAAGATTACATTAAAACACTTGAAATCAGAAAGGGAGAAAATTACCCATCATATCCTATAATTCCTCTAGAATATGACGAACCATTGAACTTTTCTTTTGATGACCTCAGCGGATTAGATGAAGAATATATGGTTAGAGCGCTCCACTGCACTTTTGACTGGGAGGTTAGTGATTTACAATCCAATGAATTCTTAAATGGCTTTTCAGAAATTCCAATTGTACAATTCGATAATAGCTTTAACTCTGCTATACCTTATGTTCATTATGAATTTGAATTTCCTAATGATATGATGACCCCATCTATCAGTGGAAATTACCTCATTCAGGTTTATCCTGAAGACCTGCCAGAAGAACCTATTTTCTCAGCCAGAGTAGTAGTGTATGAATCACTTATTAGATACAGAGCAGATATTAAACACGGAAGTGTAATAGCAAAAAGAAACACACACCAAGAAATTGATTTTGATGTCGTCTACAATGGTTACAGTGTTTCTAGACCCTATGATGACATTGAGAATGTCATGCTACAGAACATGTTTTGGGATACGGCTATCGACAATTTGGAGCCTGTATTTGTGAAAAATACAGAGATGACCTACGACTATGGTGAGGAAAATAATTTTTCAGGAAATAATGAATATAGGTTTTTCAGTACTGCTAGTATAGGTGGGATCACTCCTAGCATGCATTCCCTTCAAATAAATGCCACAACCCTAGTACCTGAAATAGAGTTAAGACATGATGAGTTCAGAAACTTTAGACTATACACCACTCTGCCTGATATAAATGGAGATTTCAAAATCAATAGTATCCTAGGATTTGATGATGATACAGAAGCAGGGTACTGTGAGGTGACTTTCGTACTAAATAAAGAAACTCCTCTAGCTAACCGTCAGAAAATTCATGTACTAGGAAATTTCAATTTCAATCAGCTTACTTCTGCTAGTCAAATGACTTATAACTACAAGCTGAAACGCTACGAGCTTACTACCGTTCTGAAACAAGGGTTTTATAATTACACCTATGTATTGAGTGAAAATAATGAGTTAGATATGACATTCATAGAGGGTACACATTTCCAGACTGAAAATGACTACCAAATCATCACTTACGACACTAGTCCGATTTATGATTACCACAGAGTTATAGGTCTAATAGAATTAAACTCGACTGTGGATTAGGTTAACTCTGAATTACAGATTAGATCATTTATTCCTGTCTAAAACCTCATGACGAAACCCTAACGCATAATTCGAGTAAAAAGGTTATACATTTGTGACGAATCTGAAAGGGTTAATTTAGATTTATTATTTCCTTGCAGAAGTTATCAGTGAAAACATTAGTTAGTCAAAATATTGAAATCAGTGTCCTACCGAAATTCGAGGAAGGAAAGAGTAACGCGGAGAATAACAGCTTCATTCACAGTTACAGAGTGAATATCGTGAATAGAAATATATTCCCTGTGAAGCTGCTAGAAAGATGCTGGTTCATCTTTGACTCTACAGAAGGTAGTTATACGGTTTTCGGTGAAGGGGTAATAGGTCAGAAACCAGTTATTCAACCTGGAGAAAGTTATACTTATAGCTCCTACTGTGAAATGACAAATCAATTAGGAAGAATGAGAGGTTTCTATAACCTCAGAAATGAAATTAGCGGTGAAGTTTTTAAAGCTACCATTCCTACTTTTAATTTAGAGACTCCACACTCTATGAACTAATGGCATTCAGGTATTTAGTTCTTGTATTTATCACTTGTTTTTCTTGCGCTGCTATTCAGCAGGATGAAGTTTTTTACTGCGGTGTAAATTGGGTAAGTACTGCCCAAATTCCTGGACAAGAAGCTTTCCAACAATTAAGTCATATCTCTGCTAACAGTGTGTCCATCATTCCTTTCTCTTATGGAAATACTCGTACTGGAGAATTGACTACTGAAACCAGTTGGCAGTGGTCAGGAGAAAGTTTTGAAGGAAGTAAAGAGCTCATTAGTCTAGCTAAGAACACTGGATTAAAAGTGATGCTCAAACCGCAAGTATGGTTTGACCACGGAACATTCACTGGAGATGTAGCTTTGGATTCAGAAGAAAAGTGGCTCAGATTCGAAAAGAGTTACGAGTATTATATTTTAAGACATGCTGAAAATGCTGCGAGTACGAATGCAGAAATCTTATGCATAGGAACAGAACTTGGAAAATTCGTAGAAAACCGTCCTCAGTTCTGGACTCAGCTCATACAGAAAATCAGAAACGTATTTCCTGGAAAGCTCACTTATGCTGCTAACTGGGATAACTATGCTAGGATTCCTTTTTGGGATTCTCTAGATTTTATAGGAATAGATGCCTATTTCCCACTAACTGAAAGTGCTACTCCAAGCTCACAAGAAATAGCCGAAGTTTGGGAGAAACATGCTGCTGAAATAGAAAAAGTAAGTAAGCTCCAGGATAAAAAAGTACTGTTCTGTGAATATGGATTCAGGAGCATGACGCGGACAGCCTCTAGGCCATGGGAATCTTCTAGAGGAGGAAAAATCGATTTAGAAGGACAAAAAAATGCCTACGAGGGAACATTTCAGAGCATTTGGAAAAAGGATTTTATGGCTGGTGGATTTTTATGGAAATGGTATCCTGACCATGAAAAAGCCGGGGGAAAAGAAAACAATAGATTTACTCCTCAGAATAAACCAGCTCAAGCAACCATAAAACAATACTATTCTAGCTCACTCCGGTAGATTGAAGTCAACATAAGTTTTAACTCCTGCCAAAGACTGTATGATTAGAGTAAGCTCAGCAGCTTCACTGATATCACTTGAAACAGTAAATGATTCTAATAATTGAGTTCCTGATGTTATTCTAGTTTCAGACCATAGCTCCTGCCCTTCTTCTGTAAAAACAAGTTGAATACTGCTCAGTTCACTTTCAGACTGACCGTAAACTGCCAACTCAATAGTTTCCTGAGGCACAGCAAAAGAACAACCTACTACTCCCGAATTTAAAAGCACTGAATCTATAGTTACTAACTCTGGATTATTCACTAGAATTGTAATCAAATCACTACCTAGGTTACCTTCTTCATCATAGGCTTGGGCATTTAATCTATAAATTCCAGAGATGGAATCTGGAAGGAGTTCATCTAACGTGTAATTGATATTCTGCACTTCCCAAGAATCTATGAGCAGCAAAGAAAAAGCATCCTTTCTAGTGCAAGGGTAAGCGATATTTTCAGTGAGCTTTTGCATAAAAACTCGTGTACTTGAAATCCCTGTATTATCTGTGATATCCAGCGTTACATCTAAGTTTTCTCCTGCTGAAATGAACAGTGTATCTATGGCTTCATTCTGTGCATTCATAATAGTTAACACAGGGGGCTGTTCATCAGCATCCGTCACACATGAAACAAAGCAAAGAAGAAATATGTAATACCAATTTTTCAAGCGCACCAAATTACTGGTTTTCTGCCATGAGATTTTAAGTACTCATTAGCTTTACTAAATGGCTTACTTCCAAAGAAACCTCTGTAGCTGCTAAGCGGAGAAGGATGAGGGCTAAAAATGAAAAGATTACTTTCTTCTACCAATTTACTCAATACTTTCTGAGCGAATCCACCCCAACCCATAGACACTACGTTCTTGGTTGTCTCTGATAAATGCTTTAGCACTTTCGCAGTAAAAATATTCCATCCAAGATGAGAATGGCTATTGCTTTCTCCATGCCTTACTGTTAAGGTGCTGTTTAGTAATAATACTCCTTGTTTAGCCCATTCAGTTAACTCACCTGTAAATGGCATACAGCCTAGGTCAGACTCTAACTCTTTGAAAATGTTTCTTAGTGAAGGAGGCAGCTTCTCTCCTATGGGAACGCTAAAGCTTAAGCCATGTGCCTGACCTAGATTTATATACGGGTCTTGTCCTAGAATTACCACTTTGGTATCTTCTACGTCAAAATGGTTGAATGCATTGAATAAATATTCCCAGTTCGGATAGCACACATGATTATTATACTCCTCTCTTACAGAAGGAAGTAGGGATTTGAGTTCAGGACATTGCACCGCGGAATCTATAACAGAAATCCAGTTAGTAGAAACGCTGGGGAAAGATGTGATTTTAGTATCGCTCATTGGTTTCACATGTTTTACAAATTTAATTTGTCAACAAGTTGCTAGAATCTTATGCTAAGGATTTATTCTTATTTAATTTTGCACCTTCTTTAAATCTCAAGGGAATGACGTTTGAACCAGTGGAATTATTAGGTGGAAAGGAGCAAAAGAAGCTTTATCAGTATCAAAAAGAATCCATAGAAGCCATACTAGAGCGCATAGATAAATTCCCTGAAAATTTCAATTTGCTTTTCCAACTTCCTACTGGTGGTGGAAAAACCGTAATTTTTTCTGAGCTTGCTAAGCGCTACATTGAAAAAACGAATAAGCGTGTTCTTATTCTTACACATCGTATAGAACTTTGTGGCCAGACTTCTAGAATGCTAGATGAAGTAGGTGTAAAGAATAAAATCATAGACAGTAAGGTTAAAGAACTTCCAGAGAAGAAAGACTTTATGTGCTTTGTGGCTATGGTGGAAACGCTTAACAACAGGCTGAATGAAGAGAAAATAGAAATGGAAGATGTAGGGCTGCTCATAGTAGATGAGGCTCACTATAATTCATTTAGAAAGCTCTTCAAGTATTTCTCTAAGCAAATCATTTTAGGAGTAACTGCTACTCCTTTAAGTTCAAATGTAAAACTCCCATTAAAGGATAATTATAATGAGCTTATAGTGGGAGAATCTATTACTTCTCTTATAAACAAAGGTTATCTAGCCAAGGCTACTACTTATAATTATGATGTTAACCTTAGGTCTCTAAAGGTGGGAATCAATGGAGATTACACGGTAAGCTCCTCTGAAAAGCTGTATAGCAATTTCCTCATGCAGGAAAAGCTACTTTATGCCTATGAAGAAAAAGCCAAAGGAACTAAGACGCTCATCTTTAACAATGGTATAAACACCTCAAAGGCTGTTTATGAGATGTTTAGAGAAGAAGGGTATGAAATCAGACACTTAGATAATACACACAGCGAAAAAGAAAGAGCTGAGATTCTTCAATGGTTTAATGTGAAACGAGATGCTATCATAACCTCTGTGAGTATCTTAACCAAGGGCTTCGATGAGCCTACGGTACAATC
>CAZTVP010000173.1:0-5697 GCA_964616995.1 uncultured Comamonadaceae bacterium | reverse complement strand
AGCTTTTCCTCAAGTTCAAGCGGAGATAGAAGATATTTCCTTCGAATGCGTGAACGGAGTTCCGCAGTATAGTTTTGAAGGAAGTGATGATTATGAACCAGGAAGCACTCTGGAATGGAGTTTTCCTAATGGATTTAATCAGACCTCTGTATTGGATTCTGAAACTGTACAAGAAGCTCCTTCACCAGGAACTTACAGCGTTACATACACCGTAGAAGAAAATGGATGTAATGATAGCGTTTCCTCTCCACTGATAGTACCAGAACCACCTCAGGCTATTCTAGGTGACCAAACATTATTCTGTAACGGATTCACTTTTGATTTCTCCAATGAATCTCAGAATGGTGAAACCTACAGTTGGGATTTTGGTGTTGTGGGAGATGCTAATGATGTGAGCACGGCATTCGAGCCGTCTTTTACCTATCCAGATTCTGGAGACTATGTGGTTACTTTAGAAGTGTTTAGTCAGAACACCTGCCCGGATGCTACTTCTGCTACGTATAGCATCCAAGGGTTATTAGATCCTTTTTTTCCAGAAGTAGCTGCGCAATGTTTTAACGGACACAATTTCGACTTCGAGGCATCGGGATTCGACTCGCCAAATCCGGAATTCAACTGGCAGTTTGGAAACCTAGCTAATCCAGAAACTTCAGACCAGCAGATCGTAAATGGCGTAACATGGGAAGAACCTGGACTTTACACAGTGGATCTAGCTATATCTGAGAACAACTGTACAAAAGTTATTAGTAGAAACGTAGAGATTATCCCTAATCCCATACCAAGCTTCTTTGCTAGAACTGAAGAAGGCTGCCCTCCTCTTCAGGTAAGTTTTGCCAGCACTTCCGAGTCTGAAGTTCCGCTTACCTACCAGTGGAACTTTGGAGATGGCGGCAGTTCTACTAACGCTAACCCTACCCATGAATACACATTTCCAGGCGTTTATGATGTTTCTTTGGTGATTACCTCTACGGAAGGGTGCGTAGATGAAGTAGATGTAGTTTTAGAAGATTTAATAAACGTTTACCCCTCTCCTACGGCTGGCTTTTCTGTGGACACTTTTGAAGTTTCTTTTCTCCAGCCCACAGTCATTTTCACAGACTTAAGTGTAGGTGGTACAAGTTGCTTTTATGATTTTGGAGACGGAACGTTTACCACAGACTGTGATCCTATCCATGATTTTGAAGAAGTAGGGTTTTTAGATGTTACTCAGACCATATCTAATGATTTCGGATGTTCAGACGAAGCTTCAGTTATAATCACCGTGAATGGTCATCTATTCTATGCGCCTAATGCATTTACGCCTAATGATGATGGCAGAAATGAATATTTCAAACCCGAAGTAGTAGGTGTAACAGAGTACGTCATGCGCATCTATAACCGCTGGGGAGAAGTCATCTTCGAGACCTACGACCATGAACAGGGCTGGAACGGTTCGGTAAATGGAGGACAACATTATGCCCCTAATGGTATTTACAACTATCAAATTATAGTGAAGGATTTCACCGGTTTTCCGCATGAGTACAGTGGGCATATTAGTTTAATTAGATAAGGATAGTGGTTGAATTAGATTATAAGTTGATAAGTTGATAAGTTGAAAGGTTGATAAGTATTGGCTGTCCCACGAGCTGGCGCACTAGACTTTTGATGTAAGATTTATGACGTTAGATGTAAGAGTTGAGTTTTGGACGAGTTGTAAGGCTGACAAGAATTGGTGATTGCTCAAACTAACTCACCGACCATTCGACTCTAAACTTTCAAACTTTCAGACTTTCCAACTTTCCAACTTTCCAACTTAAAAACTGACTATTGTGTTTTGCACCGCTAAATGAACTCTACGTGCTTGTTTTCTAACTTATCTGACTCCCAACTATTGGATTCTAAGAAATTTTTCTACATTTGGAACAAGTAAGTAACCAATTAACTATTAAGACATGGCAGAAGGGAATAACCAAGATGATATTTTTTCGAAAGCAGTAAGGGCTGGAAAGCGTACTTACTTCTTCGATGTGAAGACGACCAGAGGAAATGACCTCTACCTTACTATAACGGAGAGTAAAAGAAAATACCATGATGATGGGAACTTCTCTTATGAAAAGCACAAACTTTTCCTGTACAAAGAAGATTTCGATAAATTCTCTGATGGCTTAGTAGAAACTGTAGATAAGATTAAAGAGCTTCAGGCTTCTGGAAATTACTCTACAGAATCACCTATGGACAAGGTACATGACAATAATGATGAAGGAAATGAAGAATACTCAGATGTAAAATACGAGGACCTCTAAACCTAATTTCAAATCAATAGAACTTAAATGCTGGTTTCTGCCAGCATTTTTTATGAACGAAACTGAAAACAAGTGAAAGATAATAATGTAGGAGACGCGTTTAGACAGCGTACATGGAGCGAAACTAAATCTAACGATAGCTGGTCTATTTTTAAAATCATGGCTGAGCTAGTGGAAGGCTATGATAGAATGCAGAAAATAGGCCCGTGCGTTTCTATCTTCGGTTCAGCTAGGACTCATCCTGACCATAAGTACTATAAAATGGCTGATGAGATAGCCTTTTTACTGACTAAAAAAGGATACGGAGTTATAACAGGAGGTGGACCTGGAATTATGGAAGCGGGAAACAGAGGTGCTAACAGAGGTGGAGGAACTTCTGTGGGATTGAATATTGAGCTTCCTTTTGAGCAGTCTAGCAATCCTTATATAGACCATGATAAGAGCATAGACTTTGACTACTTCTTTGTGCGTAAGGTAATGTTTGTGAAGTACTCTCAAGGGTTCATAGTAATGCCTGGAGGATTCGGGACACTGGATGAACTCTTCGAGTCATTAACGCTGATTCAAACGCTGAAAATAGCTCGTTTCCCTATTATTCTCGTAAGCAAGAGTTTCTGGAGCGGTCTTATAGACTGGATAAAGGAAGTTCTTTTAGAAAGAGAAAGTAATATTTCTGAAAAGGACTTGGACTTATTCGTTACAGTGGATACTGCAGAAGAAGCGGTGAAGGAAATAGATAACTTCTACCAGAAGTATCTGTTGAAGCCTAATTTCTAAGATTTAGGTCAAGAAGGTTTCTATTCTGCAGAAATAAAATAATAAGGATTACCAACTAGGACAAGGAGGTCCGCCTTTGCCCCTTCTTCTTTTGGATTTGGATTTCTTGATCTTGTCTTTACAGTACCATGGTCTGAACATGGTGTATTTCAAGCTGAAGTAAAAATCTGCTCCTCTTACTCTGTCATGTAGTCCTAAGAGACCAGTTAGATTATCAGTTCCAATTATGACAGAATATACGCGCAACGCTGCTCCCATTCTAAAAAACTGATAGTTCTGGAGGGTCATAGGTAACGCTACTTCTACTTGTCTTCTTTCATACCTAGGAGTAATAGCGAACGTATTATTTCTCTGAACTCCTAGCCTGTTTCTTCTAAAGAATCCATGAACAATACTAGCATTGGCATAAAAGCCCTTACCTACATTATAATCAAACTGCATACTTAGTGCGGTAGGTAAAGCTAATCGGTAACTTTCAGTTCTATTATCTGAGAGTCTGCCTGCGAGTTCTTGATTAATTAACTCATCTATTTCTTCGAGTCCATCAGGATCTGCACCATTATAGTCTTCCCATATCAGTGGATCATCTACATTAAAATCTCTGACATAGCCTTCTTTCATTCTGATTCTTCCTACGTCCAATAGACTCACCCCGAATCTGTATTGATAGTCTTTTAACTCACAGTCTGAAGGCGTATGTGGCCGGTAGTTTGAAACCGACTTTTTCATTTTCTTGTATGAGAACCCTAAATCTAAGCCGAGTCCACTCCCGTTTCCTCTTACATCTGAAGCTCCCTCTATGTCTTCATTAAAAGCTGGTAGTGCATAGTTTCCTCGGAATTCAAATGAGTTAAGAACTGAGTCATTGGCCACCTGATAATTCCATTCTTGGATATTTAAACCCGCTCCTGCTATGCCATTCAAGTATTTGAGGTTTCCTCCCACGGTAATCATATCCCTTCCCTCCTGATGAATGATGTAGGAAAAGTTAGCTCCGTATTCTAACCAAGCTAAAGATCCTAGCTGAAGGTTATTCGTGGTATATTCATTCCCAAGCTGATCCTCAAAATCAAATCCATTGATAGCATGTTGAGCCAGATGATTGGTTATACCGTTTACCGATGTGACCGATCTAACATTCATAAACAAGCCTGCACCGAATTTCCCCATAGAAAGGCTCAATGCAGGACCATGAACTTGAACATCTGTATAAGCAAAGTAAGAAGGCTCATTTTGGTCGTAAAGCACTTCTAACTCTCCACCTGAATTTAATCCGCCTATTCCTTGGTTCAAGTGAGCGTAATTATTCAAAGCGTGAATGGAGACACCTGTGAAGTTAAAATCTATAAATGCCTTACTATCGGCTGAACTTGTTGGATTTAAGAATATAGTGTTCAGCGGAGCGTAGTTAGAATTGGCTATTCCCATATTCTCTTGGGCGTGAGCGGAAAACCATTGCACCGCGCAAAAAAGGAACACTATGTACCACTTCCAGTTCACTAGTTCAAGATTTCTATGAGTTCTACATCTGCCACTATAGGTGTTTTAGCTGGGACAGTCCCATCAGAAGAGCCGTCCATTCCGAATGCAAGGTAAGAAGGAATAATGATTCTACTCGACTCACCCTCATTCATTTCCTTTAGAATAGATTCCATTCCTGGAATGACTTGGCTAGGTGCTGATAGATTAATATACAATGGCTCTTCAGGAGTTACGGTGTTAAACACTTTTCCGCTTAAAAATGAACACTCGTAAGCTATGGCTATATCGTCTGTGATTCTGACCTTAGGATTCGTAGTTTCTTTGGTCTTGTAGAAGTATAAATCTCCTTTTTTAGATAGTATATTCTGTAACTCATTATTGATTATAAACTCAGAAATAAGCTCCATTTCTTCTACTAATCCCGCTCTCACACGTTCCTCCTGAAGTGCCAAGTAGGCTTGGTTGTCTTTGACCATATTACATCCTATAGAAAGTAGCACTGTTTGCGTGTCGGCTAATGCTATATCTTGGTCTATGTATAAGTCTAGAATACTGTTTTTTAGATGTCTGTATTCAGAGACATAAGTAACACTGTCGTTTTCTACCAAGTTAAAAACATCCTTGGCTAATGCTCCGTTTCCAAACACTCCCGTATCGAAATCTGCCAGGTAGAATGAATTACTTAACTCTTCATTTGAATCGTGGCCTAGCAGTCTGCTTGAAAATTTCATAGCCAAGTGGTCAGCATCTTTAAGCTTAAGCTCACCATCTCCGAAACGGATGAGTTTCTTCTCCAAACCTTGGTCTAATCTGGCATATTCAGAGCTAGAACATGAAACCAATACTCCCCATATGAAACATTTCCACCAGTTCATGAAAGAATTTCTATTTCGAAAAATAAGATGGTAAAAGGTGGAATCTTATAATCATCACCGGCTAAACCGTAAGCCAAGTGAGACGGGAGAATAGCCCGAGCGCTCTCTCCTCTTTTCATATACTTGACCAGTTCATGAAGTCCAGACTCAGCATGAGAAACATCTACTTCAAGCGTCATAAGACCAGAAGTTTCACTGGTGTAAAGCGTATCTCCTTTTAAATCCTGAATCATATATGCTAACTCTATTCGGTCTTCTGACTGAACCGGCTGAAGCTCTGT
>CAZTVP010000172.1:0-5750 GCA_964616995.1 uncultured Comamonadaceae bacterium | reverse complement strand
CTTAAAAAATCAAGAATTCCTTCAGAATTATTCAGCATAATTTTAGCCAACTGACCCGCCATGAGAGCAAAAACAAAAAATGGCATTGCCTTCATTACAAGAGTTATCATCTTGATAAAAACCTCATTCAGTGAATCGATAATTTTAGTAACTGGTTCTTTATGTTCACTCGGCAATAGAATTAAACAAATGCCAAAGAAAACAGCAAAGAATATTATCTGTAGCATGTTCTTCACATCAGTTAAAGCACTAATTATATTCTTTGGAATTAGTTCTACAATTGCATCCAGTGGTCTTCCGTCCATCGCCTCATTGGCAGAATTAATTTTCTTTTGAGTATCGCTGTCTATAGATTTCTTTTTTCCTTGGCTAGCTACCTTTTCATTTAGCTCTGCATATTTCGGATTATTCCAAATTAAATTTTCGGCAGTTTCATCATCTCTGTCTATTTCATATTCTAATCTGAACTTAGCCCTTGTTTCCTCTGAAACGAATTTCCCAGGACCAATTACATTAACTAAGACTAAACCCAAAGTCACAGCCACAGCTGTTGTGAGAACATATGCCAAGAGCGTTTTCCCTCCTATTTTTCCTAATTTTTTAATGTCTCCAAGGTTTGCAATACCTACAATAATTGAGAATAGCACTAATGGGACAGCAACTAATTTTAAAATTCTAATGAAAATATCTCCAAATGGTTGAATAAAGTCCATTATTACATTCAACCATCCGTAACCCTTAATATTCCTTTCAGCATTTTCTTCGGCAAACCCAAGTAAATCGTACAAAAAGTGTTGGTCATCAAAGAATTTGAATAATGCAGATAATCCTACTCCAATGAATAACGCAATTATTACTTTCCAATGCATTGCCATTTTCTTCATCTAATTAAATTTTTGATGTTTTGTTTCTTAAAAAATGCTCAACTAAAGTCAGCGCCAGCATAGCATCCACTATAGGCACTGCACGAGGCAAAACACATGGGTCGTGTCTTCCCTTGCCTTTAACCACCACTTCATTTCCATCTTTATCTACTGAATTCTGGTCTTTTATGATGGTAGCCGTAGGCTTGAATGCCACGTTAAAATAAATCGTCTCACCATTGGAAATGCCTCCTTGAACTCCGCCTGAAAGATTGGTCTTGGTCTTAATCCCAGTTTCACCTGAATAGAACTCATCATTATGCTCTGAACCTTTTAGGTCTGTTCCTGAGAATCCGCTTCCTATTTCAAAGCCTTTTACAGCGTTAATGGATAACATGGCTTTTCCAAGCTCTGCATGCAGTTTATCAAATACTGGCTCTCCTAGTCCCACTGGAACATTTCTAGCCACGCCTGTAATCACTCCTCCTACGGAATCCCCTTCTTTTCTGATGGTCTTTATGTAGGCTTCCATTTCCTCAGCTTTCTTTTGGTCAGGGCAGCGCACTGGGTTTTTATCTATATCCAGTTTTTGCACCACGGATGGAGAAATATCAGTCTTTAAATGATGGACTTTAGAAACGTAAGAGAACAGTTCTACTCCTTCTTTTTCTAGAATCTGCTGCGCAATGGCTCCAGCTACAACTCTACAAGCTGTTTCTCTGGCTGAACTTCTTCCTCCACCACGATAATCTCTTACTCCGTACTTTTCTGAATAGGTATAATCGGCATGAGATGGCCTAAACGAATCCTTTATATGTGAATAGTCCTTGGATTTTTGGTCTTTGTTTTTAATGACAAATCCTATGGGAGTTCCTGTAGTTTTCCCCTCGAAAATGCCCGAAAGAAATTCAACCACATCTGACTCTTTACGCTGGGTGGTGATAGCAGACTGACCTGGTTTTCTTCTTTCCATCTCATGCTGCACTCGGTCTAAATCAAGCTCAAGACCAGCCGGACATCCATCTATAACTCCTCCTATGGCTATTCCATGTGATTCACCGAATGTGGTGAGATTAAAAACTTGTCCAAATCTGTTTCCTGCCATGTTGCCAAAGATAGAGACATAACAGAAAGAGTGAGAAAATCAGATTAAAGATTAGCTAACATTCTGCTTGAAAAAGCGACTTTACTTTAAGAACTTATAATGTAACTGAATAGACAGCCCTCGAATGTCGAATACCCCAAAGTCTCGCTCATTCACCAAGCTGCCCAGTTCTTCATTTCCAAAAGCCTCTGTTTTCAAATGCGGACTGTAGGTGAATTCAGGTATCCACTCTATGGTCAAATCCGTTTTTTCTCCTAAAAACATCTTATAACCTATGGAGAAGTCTATTCCGAGTAGTAGTCGAAATACTTCTCTGCTGTAGAAATCTTCCTGTTCGAAAAAACCTGCACCTACTGTAAAATTGTCCACGTTTCCATCTTCATCAAAGCTGCGGTATTCATTCGTAAAAGTGCACAGTTCAGATTGAAAACCGATAACCGCATCTATTCCGTAAACCATGGTATTTCTACGATACTGTTTAAACCATTCAGTTCCTATTCTGGCAGCTACTCTGTATTCTTCATTGTATTCATTTCTGAAAACCACAGATGAATCACCTACTTGTACAGCGCTGTAAGTAGCCGTTTGAAAATCTGTCAATCTTCTGTTCTGTTCATACATAGGGATGAATCTCCAAGCTCGGTTAGGCGCAGTTTTCAAATTGAAAATCAGACTAGCTCTTGGTCTTAAATTAGCTCCAGCCATAAACCCCACAGTAGGCGTAGTAATATCCACTCCTATTCTGAACTTCTCCATTTCTCTGAGGTCTTTGATAGTGACATAATAGTCTTCTTCTTCAGTGTATGTAGAATCTTCTTGAGCAGAACATAAATGTGTTATTAGGCAGCAAAATATTGCACCGCATAAAATACTTTTCATGACCATAAAATTAAAGGTATAAGCCTCAGAAGAACTACTTTAGCCTAATCGATTTTCAGGCCATGAAGATACTAATAAAAAACATACACTCGCTTGTAAACCACACGGAATCTGACATTTCATACCGAAGAGGAGCCGACATGAAATCACTTCCTACCATGAATAACGCATGGTTAGCCATAGAAAATGGAGTGATAGCGGATTACGGGAAAATGGAAGATTGGCCGGGTATTTCAGACTGGAGCGGATTGGAAATTATAGACGCAGAAGGTGGTTTTGTACTACCGGCTTGGTGTGATTCTCACAGTCATGCGGTTTTCGCGGCTACTCGAGAGGGAGAGTTCTTAGACCGACTGAAAGGGCTGAGCTACCAAGAAATAGCAGAAAAAGGAGGTGGAATATTGAACTCTGCCAAGAAGCTGGCAGACACTTCTGAAGACGAACTTTATGAAGCAGCATTTAATCGACTAAATAAACTTCAGGCGCTGGGAACTGGAGCATTAGAAATCAAGAGCGGCTATGGGCTTACGCCTGATGCAGAACTAAAAATGCTCCGAGTAATCAAGCGCCTAAAGGAAATCCATCCTATTTCTATTAAGAGTACTTTTTTAGGTGCGCATGCTTTTCCAGTAGAGTTCAAGGAAAATCATGAAGGCTACATGAAGCAGATTTTAGATGAAATGCTTCCTACAATAGCCGAAGAAAAACTGGCGGATTTTATAGATGTTTTTTGTGAAACTGGCTACTTCTCAGTTCAGCAGATGGAAACCATACTTGAAGCTGGAGCTAAGCTGGGCCTTAAGGCTAAAGTTCATGTGAATCAGTTCACAAGTATAGGTGGAATTCAAAGCGTGGTAAAGAATAACGCCCTTTCGGCAGACCACTTAGAAGTCATGACTTCTGAAGATATACAAGCCATAGCCCACTCTGGAGTAGCTGCTGTGGGACTTCCTTCATGTTCGTTCTTTTTAGGGATTCCATACGCTCCAATGCGAGAGCTTTTGGACGCTGGAGCTATCGGTGTTTTAGCCTCTGACTACAATCCTGGAAGTACACCTAACGGAAATATGAACTTGGTATTAGCCATGGGTTGTATTCGACAGAAACTCCTGCCTGAAGAAGCTTTAAACGCTATAACCCTAAATGGAGCTTATGCTATGGATGTAAGTCATGAATTAGGAACTATTTCTACAGGTAAAAAAGCCAATATTATAATCACTAAACCCATGGAATCATTGGCATATCTTCCCTACAGCTTTGGTGAAAACATGATTCAAGAGGTTATTCTTAATGGTGTGAGAGGTTAGGAATTATACATCCACGGATTTGTGATTCTATGATTCGGGAGAATTAATTATTTTTGGATAGTGTAGAAAATACACTATACCCTAAACCGAACCATGAAGTATTTAGTTACCCTATCCTTCAGCTTTTTAAGTCTTTTACTGCTTGGTCAGAGCGGCTTTGTGGAATATACAGAGGCTCTTGGCATAGAATCTAGTCCTGGGAGTAATGGAATTAGCGTTAGCGACTATGATAATGATGGAGACTACGATTTCTACGTTTCGGCTAAACAGGATGAAAATAGGCTTTATCAAAATCAGGGCGACAGTATTTTCGTGGATGTAGCTCCGCTGTTAGATATGGACATAGATGAATTTACCAAGGTTTCTATCTGGGCGGATTTAGATAATGATGGATTTGATGACCTCTTCGTTTCTAATTATTTAGATGAAGAAGTTCTATTCAAGAATAATGGAGATGGAACTTTTACGGATGTTACCTCTTCTTCAGGCATTTCTAGTATGTCTAATGCTAACAGTCTGAACGCAGTTGACATTAATTTGGATGGTTTACTGGACATATACGTAGCCAATATAAACGACCAAAACGCGCTGTACATTAATCAAGGGAATTTTCAGTTCACTAACGAGGTTTTCCAATATGGGCTTACTGATACTCAGATAGCCATGCAGTCCATCTTCTTTGATTACGATTTAGATGGCGACCAAGATTTGTACCTCACGCATGACGCCAATCAGGCTTTCATCATGTACAGAAACAATGGTGATGGAACTTTTACAGACGTAAGCGATGAATCCAACACAAATCTAGAACGCCAAGGAATGGGTGTAGCCATAGCAGACTATGACCTAGATGGAGACATGGATATTTATTTGGCTAATCTATTTCCTAATGATCTGCTACGCAATAATGGTGATGGTACTTTCACCAATGTAACCGAGGAAGCTGGCGTAGGAGATAATGGGATGGGTTGGGGAACATTTTTCTTGGATTACAATAACGATGCTCATGAAGACATCTTCGTAAACAACATGTATTTTATGGGTTTTGTCCCAAACCTTCTCTACAGGAATAACGCAGATGGAACCTTCACCAATATAATAGAAGAAGGTGAAGCCATGGAAAGTATGATGGCTGGATACGGTGCTGCTTCCATGGATTTTGGTCGAGACGGAGGAATAGATTTAGTCTTAGCTAATACTTCCGGGAATGATATCAATCAAATATTCCTAAATGAAAATGAACGAGGAAATTGGATTCAAGTAGAATTAGAAGGAACCGTATCCAATAGAAGTGGAATAGGTTCCATGATTTACTTGTACACTGATACGCTAACCTTAATGGATGAAATGACTGCTGGGACAGGTTATTGTTCCCAAAATATGGCTGCCAGGCATTTCGGTTTTGGGGAATTAACTGTAGTAGATTCTCTAGAAGTTATATGGCCTACTGGAGTTTCTGAAACATACTACGATTTAGGTATCAACACCTCCTTTCTAGTGATAGAAGGACAAGGAATACAAGAACTGTCATTTGACCAGATTGAAGAAGAGGAAGAACAAGAAGAGGAAGAAGGTGAAGGTGAAGAAGAGGATGAA
>CAZTVP010000171.1:5166-5753 GCA_964616995.1 uncultured Comamonadaceae bacterium | reverse complement strand
CTCAGCCGAGGAATCGTAGTCTGCACTCATGCTCAGCCTAAGCGTAGAAAGATATACGGAGAGTTGGCTTCTCTTCATGGTGTACCCCGTAGCGTTTCCCCAGGTGCCGCCTACCGGGCCTAAACAAGGAGAACCATAAATTTTCCCGAAATTGAAAGTCTTAAATGCAGAAGCAAACAGCACACTAGCACTTCCTGAGCTAGAATTCATGAACAGACTTAGATTTCCTGAAAATGGTTTTTTCTTTTTCTCAGGATAAACGGTATAAACAAATGTGTCTAGTTCTCCCACAGGTAAAGCAGCCATCTGTCTGAAGATGTTCATCTTCTCATTTTTCTTATAAAGATGAAGTCTGAACCAGCCGAAAAGTCCTTTAGTCAGCTTTTCATAACGCTTGGAACTTAGCTCACTCTTTTTTATAATCATACTGTGTGGTGAGAGCACTTTTTCACCATCTAGGTAAGTGAATAATTCTTCCATACGCCATACGCTTCCTCCTAGATTATCTCTTAAGTCTATAACCAGTGAGTCTATTTCTTTTTTTCGAATGGTCTTAAAACTCTTGTGGAGGAACTTCTCATATTTCT
>CAZTVP010000171.1:2121-5156 GCA_964616995.1 uncultured Comamonadaceae bacterium | reverse complement strand
TGATTCCCATCTAACTCAAGCTTAAATAGCTGCTCTTTCGGTTTTCTTTTTTTCTCTCTCTTCTTAATCTCTTTATAACTAAGAGCAGGGTAGGAGACAGTGATTATCTCGTTCTTATATTGATACTTAATTTGGTTTTTTTCTTGAATTCCATAATGGACATCAAAGAGCTTAGGCACCACGGAAGCCAATATTTCTGGAGCCTGCCGGTATGAATTCCCTTCGTAGATATAAAACGGTTCAGTCATCCTTAGAAGTTCCACACTGCTGATTCCATTTATGCTCACTATAGTAGCACCATCTGGAAGGAGGTTTTGATAGTCTTTTTTTACAGCTATATTACCTTCTACCAGTTCAGTTTGGAAGTAGAAGTTTAAAGCTGTGTCTGCTCGATTATAAGAGAGGAGTTTTCTTAGGTTTACCGTGCTGTGTGAGTCTTTCATGCGGTGCAATAGCTGCCCGACTTTCTCCGAAAAAGTTACCAAGCTGATGTCTTCAGTAATGCTATTTTTGAGTGAATCAAAAACCTGTTCAAAAACCGATGAATCCTGATAGTAGAAAGGATTTTCATGAGTAGCATAAATCTCTTCTTTTAAATCCTCCAAGTCTAAAACAAGTGAGTCTTTGGCGTAGATAAGACTGTTTGGATTTTGGGCAGTGAGTGAATATTGCACCGCTATTAAAACAATACAAAATAATAAGCCGCCCTTTAGAAAAAGAGCGGCTTTAAATTTGTGATTTATAAAGAATCTATTCATCCTCATCTCCAGTAGATTCTGGAGTTTTTTTACTTCCTTTTTTCACTTTGATAGAGATTTCTTCTTTCTTCTTGTCGAAATCTACAGTGATAGCATCACCTTCTTCTATAGATGAATTGATGATTTCCTCTGCTAGAGCATCTTCTACATACTTTTGGATAGCTCTTTTAAGAGGTCTTGCTCCGAACTTAGCATCATACCCTTTCTCAGTGATATAATCCTTAGCAGCATTAGTTAGCTTGATGTCATAACCTAAGTCCTTGATTCTGCTGTAAAGTTTAGCTAGTTCTATGTCTATGATTTTGTGTATGTCATCTTTAGATAAAGAATTGAATAACACTAAGTCATCTACTCTGTTTAAGAACTCAGGAGCGAAGGCCTTCTTAAGTGCATTTTCGATAACACTTTTTTGGTCTTCTTTTATGCTTGCTGCCTTAGCACCAGTTCCGAATCCCACACCAGTACCGAAGTCTTGGAGTTGTCTAGCACCTATGTTAGAAGTCATTATCATGATAGTGTTCTTGAAATCCACTTTTCTTCCTAATGAGTCAGTCAATTGACCGTCATCTAAGATTTGAAGCAGAAGGTTGAACACATCTGGATGCGCTTTTTCTATCTCATCAAGCAGAACTATAGAGTAAGGCTTTCTTCTTACTTTTTCTGTTAACTGCCCACCTTCTTCGTATCCTACATATCCCGGAGGAGCTCCTACTAAACGAGAAACCGCAAATTTCTCCATGTATTCACTCATATCCATTCTAATAAGGGCATCTTCTGAATCGAAAAGGTTTTTAGAAAGCTCTTTAGCTAACTGTGTTTTACCTACACCTGTAGGTCCAAGGAATATGAAAGAACCTATAGGTCTATTCGGGTCTTTTAATCCAGCTCTATTCCTCTTAATCGCCTTAGCTATTTTCTTTACAGCCTCATCCTGTCCGATAACCTTTCCTTGAAGGTCTTCTTCCATTCTAGCCAGTTTTCCACTTTCTTTTTCAGCTATTCTCTGAACTGGAATTCCAGTCATCATAGCTACTACTTCTTCTACGTGGTCAGCTGTAACAGTTTCTCTATGATTTTTAGAATCCTGTTCCCACCTGTTTTTAGCTTCTTCTAGCTTTTCTCCCAGCTGTCTTTCCTTATCTCTTAGCTTAGCAGCTTCCTCGTATTTCTGACTTTTAACTACATGATTCTTTTCTTCCTTCACTTCTTCTATCTGCTGCTCTATGTCTAAAATCTCTTGAGGAACATTGATGTTCTGCAAGTGAACTCTGGAACCTACTTCGTCCAACGCATCTATAGCCTTGTCTGGAAGGAATCTATCAGAGATATATCTAGTAGTAAGCTTTACACAAGCCTCTATGGCTTCATCAGTGTAGCTTACACTGTGGTGGTCTTCATACCTTTCTTTAATGTTATTCAGAATCTGAATGGTTTCCTCTATAGAAGTAGGTTCTACCATTACCTTCTGGAATCTACGTTCAAGCGCACCATCTTTTTCTATGTGCTGTCTGTATTCATCCAGCGTAGTAGCTCCTACACATTGAATCTCACCTCTGGCTAGTGCAGGCTTGAACATATTAGATGCATCTAGAGAACCTGAAGCGCCTCCAGCACCTACTATAGTGTGCATTTCATCTATGAAAAGGATTACATCTCTTGTTTTCTCTAGCTCGCTCATCACAGCTTTCATACGCTCTTCGAACTGACCTCTGTACTTGGTTCCAGCTACGAGTGAAGCTATGTCTAGAGTTACTATTCTTTTCCCGAATAAAACTCTAGAAACTTTTTTCTGAACTATTCTAAGGGCTAAACCTTCTGCTATGGCTGATTTACCTACTCCAGGTTCACCTATTAGAATAGGATTGTTCTTTTTTCTTCTACTTAGGATTTGAGAAACTCTTTCTATTTCAGCTTCTCTTCCTACTATAGGGTCGAGTTTGTTTTCTTCAGCTAGTTTAGTAAGGTCTCTCCCGAAGTTGTCCAATACAGGAGTTTTACTTTTAGAGTCTCCTTTTTTACCTCCTCGTCCGCCAAGATTTCCACCTCCGCTTCCGCCACCACTAAATGGTGAGTCTTCATCTTCTTCGTGTGAGCTTGGAAATTCGTTTTGAGGGAAATCTAATTCTTTGTCGTTTGCCATAATAGTTTCGAATTCATCTTTAGCCAAGTCATAGTCCACATCAAATTGTGCTAGTGACTTCGTAGCCACATTGTCTTGGTCTTTAAGAATAGATAGAAGAAGGTGCTCCGTACCAATTATGGCACTTTTAAATAACC
>CAZTVP010000171.1:0-2111 GCA_964616995.1 uncultured Comamonadaceae bacterium | reverse complement strand
ATAAGTGATTTTTAAAATTTTCTCAGCTTGCTTTACAAGTGGAATTGCATTTTTATTTCCAGGGACAGTCGTGGCAGAAGACTTGGTGCTGAGCTCTATTAAATTGCGCAGCTTCTTCATATCTACATCTAGAGATTCTAGAATTTTTACCGCAGTGCAGTCATTCTCTAGGATGATACCTAAAAGTAGATGCTCTACACCTATGTATCCGTGATTTAATCTTACCGCCTCTTCCCGGCTATTCGTGATAACCGAACGTACTTTTTTTGAAAATTTCGCGTCCATCTAATTGTTTTCTTATACTCAAACTGAGCTACCAATATACATTTATACGGTAAATTCTCAAATTTAGATATAGGACTATGTCTGATGTCTCACCCAGATGTCAATTTTTCACCAAATTTTGTGAATAATTAGAACCTCAAGAAGCTAGTTGACTCTTGGCCTTACTCTACCTTCGTGGGTTGAGCAAATTTGATAGTACTAACCAAGATTCAGAATCCAAACTAAATTATAGTTCGAGTGATTTACGTCTTGTAAAATATCAAAAGTGATGCTAAAAATATAATACAGACGAAATGGCAGACGGAGAAAAAATAGTTCCCATTAGTATAGAGGAAGAAATGAGGTCAGCCTACATCGATTATTCGATGTCGGTTATCGTATCTAGAGCACTTCCAGATGTGAGAGATGGTCTAAAGCCAGTACACAGAAGAGTACTTTATGGCATGTTAGACTTAGGAGTCTTAAGTAATAGAGCCCACAAAAAATCAGCAAGAATAGTAGGAGAGGTACTCGGTAAATACCACCCGCACGGAGATACTTCTGTGTATGACACCATGGTGCGTATGGCGCAGGACTGGTCACTGAGATATCCTTTTGTAGATGGACAAGGAAACTTTGGTTCGGTAGATGGAGATAATCCTGCTGCCATGAGATACACCGAGGCTAGGCTGAGAAAGATAGCTGAGGAGATGTTGGCAGATTTGGATAAGGAAACCGTAGATTTTCGTCCAAACTTTGATGACTCATTAACTGAACCGGTAGTACTTCCAGCTAAAATTCCTTCTCTGCTGTGCAATGGTGCCAGCGGTATAGCAGTAGGTATGGCTACCAATATGCCACCACATTGTCTTTCAGAGGTTATTGATGGAACCATTGCGTACATAGATAACAATGACATCACCATAGAAGAGCTAATGCAGCATGTAAAAGCTCCAGATTTTCCAACAGGAGGAGTTATTTATGGTTATGAAGGAGTAAGAGATGCTTTCGAGACAGGAAGAGGAAGAATCGTAATGAGAGGCAAAGCCAGATTTGAAGAGAAAAAATCTGGAAAAGAAGTAATCATCGTAGATGAGATTCCATATCAGGTGAACAAAGCCGATATGATTAAAAAGACCGCTGATTTAGTCAATGACAAGAAGATAGACGGAATCAGTGAGATAAGAGATGAGTCGGATAGAAATGGAATGCGAATCGTTTATGAGCTTAAGCGTGATGCTATTCCTAATGTGGTGCTGAACAAGCTGTTTAAGTTTACCGCTTTGCAAAGTAGTTTCTCTGTGAACAACATTGCGCTTGTAAAAGGAAGACCAGAGCTACTGAATCTGAAGCAGCTCATTTCTAATTTCGTTGAGCACAGGCATGATGTAGTGGTAAGAAGAACTCAGTACGAGCTGCGCAAAGCGAAAGAAAGAGCGCACATTCTAGAAGGGTTACTGATAGCTTTAGACAACCTAGATGAAGTAATAGCATTAATCAGAGCTAGTAAAACTCCAGACATAGCGCGTGAAGGCTTGATGAAGACTTTTGATCTTTCTGAGATTCAGGCCAGAGCTATTCTAGATATGAGACTTCAGAAACTTACAGGTCTAGAAAGTGATAAGATTAAGGCGGAGTACGAAGAGCTTATGAAGACCATAGAAAGACTAGAAGAGATTCTGGCAAATGAAGGTCTAAGGTTCCAGATTATAAAAGATGAGTTAACCGAGATAAAAGATAAATATGGTGACGAAAGAAGAAGTACTATAGAATATTCTGCGGCTGACTTATCTATAGAAGATATGATTCCAGATGAGGATGTAGTAGTTACCATTTCTCATGCAGGA
>CAZTVP010000170.1:0-5779 GCA_964616995.1 uncultured Comamonadaceae bacterium | reverse complement strand
GCTAGTGTTAAATAAAATTTTGTAGTTCTTTTCTTATACATAGTAGAAATACATCTTACTGAAATTGTCATCCTTATGCTTACTTGACTGCTTCTATGGCACATCTATGTTTGCCACATGAAGAAAAGCTATTATTTCCTTCCGATTATTATTCTGCTATTAGCAAGCTGTTTAGATGCTGATGAAAATCCGGCACTGCACTATAAGGCTAATTCTACTTTAGCCGAAAAGCTTCAGCACTCTAAGTACAACTGGTCTGATACAAAACCCATTGCCATAGAACTTACATCTCCTAATGATGGAATAGTGAATGTACGGGCTATAAATGGTGAGATTTTATACCAAGGATTTTTATCCAATGGTATTTTATCAGAATTCATTTTGAACATTCCAGAGGAAATAGAGCAGGTCATTATTGAGTATGAAGACAAACAAGAACTGGTAGGAGTAGGAGCCAAACGAATAAGATTTACTTTCTAGCACATAAAAAAGCCTCACGATAAGTCGTAAGGCTTTAAGTTCTTTTTGGCTGTGCACAAGTATTGCACCGCAGAAGATTATTAATAATATATATTTCTTCTCACTTTAGCTATATACTTAGCTAATCGAATAACCTGCTTGGTGTAACCGTATTCATTATCATACCAAGTGTAGAGCACCATTCGTTTACCGTCTGGAGAAACTATAGTGGCAGGACTATCGAAAACAGCGCAACATTCATTTCCAATAATATCATTAGAAACCAATTCCTCATTTATGGAATAGAAAATCTGATTTACGAGTTCACCTTTTAGAGCGCTCTTCTTAAGGAGTTCTTGTACTTCTTCTTTAGACGTAGTCTTTTCAATATCTATGTTCATAATAGCCAAAGAGCCGTTAGGAGTAGGCACTCTAACCGCATTAGCGGTTAACTTATTCTCAAGCGAAGGAATTACCTTGGTTACTGCTTTTCCAGCACCAGTTTCAGTAATCACCATGTTAACAGCTGCCGACCTTCCTCTTCTGTGCTTGCTGTGCATGTTATCAAGTAAATTCTGGTCATTGGTATAAGCATGTACCGTTTCTATGTGTCCAGATTTTACACCATACGCATCATCTACTACTTTTAGGATAGGAGAGATAGCATTAGTAGTACAGCTGGCTGCAGAGAAAATATTGGTTTTTTCTATGTCTAAATCCCTGTGGTTTATTCCATACACGATGTTAGGAATACCTTTTCCAGGAGCCGTTAGAATAACCTTAGATACTCCGTTAGATTTCAAGTGAAGGCTTAAGGCTTCTTTATCTCTGAATGCTCCTGTGTTATCTAATACTAGAGCATTAGAAATACCATACTTCGTATAATCTACTTGACTTGGGTCAGAAGCCGCTATCATGTGCACACGCTGCCCGTTTATGATTAGGCATGAGTTTTCAAAGTCAACTTCCACAGTTCCTTTAAATCTGCCATGTACAGAGTCATTTTCCAGTAAAGAGGCTCTTTTAACTATAGATTTTTCATCCAAAGAACGCATAACTATAGCTCTAAGTCTAAGCTGTTGTCCTTTCCCTGCTTGTCTAATTAACTCTCTAGCAGCTAGTCTTCCGATTCTTCCGAATCCATAAAGAATTACGTCTCTAGGTTCTAATGGTTTATTCTCCGTGCTCAGAAAATTCTGAAATTTATCTTCTAAAAAATCAGTTACTGAGTTGTAGGTTTCTCTTTCGCTTAGCCATTCATTGGCTAATTTACCAATATCAATCTTAGCAGGGGCTAAGTCCATTTTTAAAATTTCTCTAGCGAGTTCAGCAGAATCAAAGACACTGATAGGTTTTCCCACCATCTCAGCAGAATACCTATGTAATCTTAGAATTTCTGTTATACTAGTGTCCACAAGGTGATTTCTAAATAGAACTAGTTCGATAGATTTTTCGAACATAAGCTTGCCTATAGAATGAATTAAATCTACTGCAGCTCTTTCTTGATTAACGTAAACCTCTAGTTCATTGCTATAGGTCTCTTGAGTTAATGAAGTGTTTGACATGTTGATTAATATTGATTTAAAAATTTAAATATGAGAATTTTATCATTGAAAATTCGCGATGCAAAGTTATGCCAGAATCCATAAGTAAAATAGGTTTTTAAACATAAAAAAAGCCGCTAACAAAGCGGCTTTTCTGAAATACTTTTAGAGTCCAAATCCGTAATAGGCCTTTGTGCCATTTTCATAATATCCTTCTAGCAATATGCCTCCAGTCTTATTGGATAAGATTTTTTCTAGCTGTTTAGCATTGCTAATCTTTTCTCCATCAAGCTGAGTGACAATAAACCCCTTTTTAACTCCACTGAAGCTGAGTTTACCTTTTTGTAGTTCTTGTATTTGAGCTCCACCAGAAATTCCTAACTTATTTTTTACATCAGAAGAAACGTCTGAAAACTGAGCTCCTAAGATTTCGGTAAGTTCAGCTTTCTCATAAGTTTTAAGAGCGGTTCCTCCATCATTATCTCTAAGCTCCACTGGAATAGTCTTTTTCTTTCCATTTCTCCATAGTGTCACATCTACTTCATCTCCTGGTCTGTACTTACTGATCTGTTCTTGAAGTTGAGGAACAGAGTTCACATTCTTAGTGTTAATCTGTAAAATAACGTCTCCAGCTTTAATTCCAGCGTCAAAAGCAGCTCCATTTTCAGTCAGAGAACTAACGTGTATACCAGCCACATTTGGTAAGTCATACTGTTCAGCTAAGTCTTCATTTACAGGTTCTATTCTCACTCCTATGAACGCTCTTTGTACCTGACCATATTTAATTAGATCTTCGGCTACTTTAGAAGCTATAGTACTAGGAACTGCGAAACTATATCCACTGAAAGAACCCGTTCTGGAAGCTATGGCTGTATTAATTCCTATAAGTTCTCCGTCAGTATTAACTAGTGCACCTCCACTATTTCCTGGATTCACAGCAGCGTCAGTTTGAATAAAAGACTCTATAGGAAAGATTTCTCTTCCTGGGTCTGAATTAAGTAGGTTAATATTTCTTCCCTTGGCGCTTACTATCCCCGCAGTTACAGTAGAGGTAAGATCAAATGGATTTCCTACAGCCAGCACCCATTCACCGATTTTTACACTTTCACTATCACCGATTTCAAGTGCAGGAAAGTTGTTTCCTTCGATCTTAAGGACCGCAATATCCGTTGTAGGGTCAGTTCCTATTAGTGTAGCTTCGTATGACCTATTGTCATTTAAGCTGACTTCAATTTTGTCAGCACCTTCTATCACATGATTGTTAGTGATAATGTATCCATCATCTGAAATAATAACACCTGAACCAGAACCTCTTTGCACATAAGGCTCTATTCCAGAACCACCACCGAAGAAGTCTGCCCAAGGATTATAGACGTTTCTCACTTCTACCTCCGTTTTTACATGGACAACTCCATTCACCGTTTTTCCGGCTGCTAAGGTGAAGTCTGAGAGAGCCATAGGGCTAGCCGCAGCATGATTTACATAATTAAATGAGGGTTGTTCAATTTTAGGTTTAACTTGAACCTGTTTATCTTCATTTGAGAAACAACTGGCAGCTGTGATAGCCAATAGTCCACCAAAGAAAGCTGCCAAACCGAAACCAAAAATTTTCTTCATGAATAAATATATTTTATGATTTTATACGTGATGTATCAAAATTAACGCCAGAGTATTCCTTCAATTTTAGATGTCATATTAATAATTGTTAAGGCAAAAAAAGAGTCCTCGAAAGGACTCTCTTTAATATCATGAAATAATTCTCTTTTAATCTTCTGTTTCAAAATCACATGGAACACTATAAAGCGACAAGAAGATAGCTAAATCAGCTGATGTAGTAAATCCATCATCTGTAAGGTCACATCCACATTCACCAGTGTTACATCCATAGTCTGATAAAAAGATAGCTAAATCATTTGTGTTTCTAGCTCCATCGTAATTAAAGTCAGCTCTACAGTAGAGTGCTTCTTGAGCATCTTCTCCTAGAACAGTTATTTCTTGAGAGAATGAAGTTTCATTTCCGCATTCATCACTAGCAGTCCATATTCTTGTGAATAGGTATGTAGGGCAGCAGTTTAAGTCAAGAGCCACATCACCAGCTCCAGAAACCTCTTCATTAATGCCGAGGGCTGAATTCATATATACTCCATCATAAGACATCCAACCACCTAATCCGAGGTGTGGACCTACGTTATTAGCGCCTATTCCATGCTGCCAACCTATGGAGTTATCTATGGGCGTATGAGAAATATTCACGAACGATCCTTCTAAATCTCCCCAACCTTCTAAGAAAGCACCTTCTGAATTAATCAAGTAATAAGTCCAGTTCATGAATTCATTTCCAGCTAAGTTGAAATCATCCTTATAACTATTCCCTTCAATAGAAGACCACGCTTCCCAATCAACTCCTGCTGTTAAAGGAATATTTATATCCCAGCCTGCACTAGGGTTCGACTGATCATAGAAAGTACCCGTAAGTAGAGCCTCTAAACCGTTTCCTTCATCTTCATAGAATGAAACTTGAGAAAAGATAACATTGTACTCTGCAACTCCATCATGTCCAGGGAGATTAAACAATGCCATAGCCCAGTCTAGCTCAGCGTTTAACGGCTGAATTCCTTCACAGTTTTCATACGCTTCAGGATCTGGTTGGAATGCATTGTAGATTTCATCGAATTCTACTGTGATATCATCTGAGCAGTTGTCAATAGCTGTAACTTCTGGAATTTCTGGGTGCTCATCTTGACAGTTGATTGTTAACTCACTTGAAGGAGTATTCACGAATTCTGGAGCCATGTCGTCATTAACAGAGATGTTTTGAAAGACACTAGATTGGTTTCCACAATCATCTATGAAGGTCCACGTTCTGACCATGGTAAAGCTATTCTCACAATCTCCAGGAGTTATTTCCTCGGTAGGAGAAACAGTAATTTCACCTTGGCAGTTATCCATAGCAGTTAAATCAACGGGAGCAGGCACTTCATCAGCGCACTGAGCTATAACATCATCTGGAGCTACAGGAGCTACAGGAGCTACTGTGTCATTCACAGTGATGGTTTGAGAAACGCTAGAAGAATTACCACAAGCATCAGTAAATGTCCAAGTTCTTATTTCTATAAAGCTATTAGCACAATCTCCCGGAGTGATTTCTGAAGTAGGGAATGCTATGATAGGTTCAGCACAGTCATCCATGGCTGTAAGTGGAGTTAGAGCAGGAACGTCTGTAATACATTGCACAGCTAAATCAGCAGGAGCCATAGGTGGAGTAGGAGGAGTGTTGTCTACAATATTAAGAACCGTGTAAACTTGTTCAGCTTGATTTCCGCAAGCATCTACAGCACTGAAGTTACATATGAGACTGAATCTCACGTTAGAGTCTCCTTCATAATCTACACAACCGTCATGAACAATAGGTACTAGCTGTACAGCTATCCAATCTAGATCATCATCACAGTTATCAGTAACGCTAGTAGGAACTATATCATATAGTTCAAAAAGAGCTTCATTACAAGCTATAAAGGCTAACGCTTCTTCAGGAGTCATGAGACCTTGAACAAATGCGAATCCTGCTTCGATACCACATGTGTATTCTTCACATGTAATAGCTACAGAGATGTCATCTGGAACAGTAAGTACTGGAGCTTCAGTATCATTTACTACGATGTTTTGAGATACGCTTGATTCATTTCCACATGCATCTTCAAATGTCCATGTTCGAATCATAGTAAAGCTATTCTCACAATCTCCAGGAGTTATTTCCTCGGTAGGAGAAACAGTAA
>CAZTVP010000169.1:4317-5848 GCA_964616995.1 uncultured Comamonadaceae bacterium | reverse complement strand
AGCAGATATCAAGTGGAATTCTACATTGTCATGGAATATATACTTGGCTCAGCTGGTATTTTTCATGTATTTCTATTTCTTTCCCATAGCTTAATTTCCGCGGTGCAATGCTAGATTCTCCTCAACTCCATCTTACGAAATGTACCGTCTGCGGAAGCACGGATATTAAGAGTGTAGTGAAAACGACCTCCATGATGCACGATGGGAGTGGAGAATTCAATTTTGACCAATGTCAAGAGTGCCATACGGTTTTCCTGAACCCAAGAGTTCCGCTGAAAGAACTAGGGAACTATTACACCAAATACTATCTACCTCACAGAGGAGCTGAAGCATGGGGTAAGTTTGGACATTTTGTAGAAAAAGACCAGAAAAAAACAGATGACAAAAGAGCGGAGTTGTTAAAGAAACATTGCGCAGCTAATGCTGAAACCACTTTACTCGACCTTGGATGCGGAAAACCCTCTTTCCTGAAAACTTGCCAAGAAAAGTTCAACTGTAAAGCCTACGGAATAGACTTCTCGGATGAAGGTTGGAGAGATAATAGGTCTGATTATTCTTCTCTGAATTTATCAGTAGGAGATGTAAACTCTATTTCGCCAAGACTGCAGCCAGATGTGATTACCATGTGGCATTACCTAGAGCATGACTATAACCCGCGAAAAACACTAGAACGACTTAAAGAACTTGCTAAATCAACCACGAAGTTGGTCATAGAAATCCCTAATTATGCTTCAGAAAGCAGGAAAAAGTATGGCTCAGATTGGGCTGGTTATCACACGCCTAGACACACGTATTTATTCTCTCATAAAAACATAGAACAACTATTAAACTCCACAGGCTGGAAACTAGATTATTTAGATGAACTAGGCACCTTAGACCCATACAATTTGTACTGGATGAGCCAGATGGAACAGAAAAACATAGACTGGCAGAAGAACATGGAAACCGAATTCTGGGGTTATGTAAGAGGAATGATTGGTTTTAATGTCAAACGCTTTTTCAATCACAAGAAGAGTCATGGGGTGATGACTTTGGTGGCTAGTTTGAAATAAGCAGTTAAAAAGTCTAAAAGTGTCAAAGTATTAGCCTACTTTATTGAGATTTTTATATTTAATCCTTGTTCACTATTTGTGTAAGTCCTAAAAGCTCCTGTACTGCTAATCGTAAAATTGGCTTTATTTCTAATAAGTCCTTTCTATTACTTAAATATCGTCTATTGTGGGCTGAACGGTCACCTAGACTTTTAATTCTATCTAAACCTGATTTTACCTCTCGACCCAGATTAATCTCAGAATCATTCTTGAGTGTAATAATAAGCCCACTCAAAAACATAAAATTGTCTCCTTTTTTTATTTTGTCTGCTTTGCCTCTTACTTCATACAGGTTTATAATTAGGTTTTCAATTAACTTCCTAGACATAATGGCGCATGAATTGAACAAGTTGTTCTCAAATGCATGTACCATCTCTACCGCATATTTCTTTAGAAATGGGTCGTTAGAAGTTATGAGCTCTAAGTTGAAAAATTCCGAA
>CAZTVP010000169.1:0-4307 GCA_964616995.1 uncultured Comamonadaceae bacterium | reverse complement strand
GATGTGTTTCTTGTAAAATCTTGATAGACTATAAAATCTGCCTTTAAGAATGTATTTCTCGCCTTTGATAGAGTTATCAAATAAATAATTATTTGATATGTCAAGTCTTAAATCTGAATTTTGGAAACAGAGTCTTATTAAGCTTAAATCATAATGACTTAACCCAATTTTCTCTTCTAGAAACCAGGCAAATAAGTCTATCCGCTCTGCCTGAGATAAATTCTCAAAATCAGAAACACTATCTACAAAGCTACCGGCTTCTTTACGAATTTGTTGACTTTTATTCGCATTAATCTCCATGAATTAAAACTTTCGAAAAACCTCCAACACCAAATCCAAATCCTCTTGAACCAAAGCATCAGTCAAGAACCAACTCTCATAAGCGGATGGAGGAAGATAAATGCCATGTTCTAAACAGTGGTGAAAGAACTTGTTAAACATTTCTCCAGCAGCATTCTTAGCAGAATCAAAATCAGTAACAGGTTCAGCGGCAAAGTGAACAGAAATCATAGAACCTACAGTATTTACCGTAAGCGGTATATTTTTCTCTTTGGCTATTTCTAGAATTTCTTTTTCTAAGAATTTAGCTTTAGACTCTATACGGCTAAAGATTTCAGGGTCTCTTTTCAATATGGATAGCTGAGTAATACCAGCACTCATGGCCACTGGGTTTCCACTTAATGTTCCCGCTTGATAAACTGGCCCTTCAGGAGCTAGACAGCTCATGATTTCAGCTTTTCCTCCAAATGCACCTACAGGCAATCCTCCACCTATTACTTTTCCGTATGTGACTAAATCAGCATTTACGTCATAAAGCTCTTGCGCACCACCTAGAGCTAATCTAAATCCAGTCATTACCTCATCAAATATGAGTACAATTCCATGCTCGTCACACAGTGCTCTAAGTCCTTCTAAGAAACCATCGGTAGGAGGGATGCAGCCCATGTTTCCAGCTACGGGTTCGACTATCAAGCAAGCAATCTCCTCAGCATTAGCTTCCATGATGTCTTTCACGTTAGAAAGATTGTTGTATTGAGCTATGAGCGTGTCTCTGGCCACAGCTTCCGGAACTCCTGGTGAGTTAGGTTCACCAAAAGTCAACGCACCACTTCCAGCTTGAATTAAGAAACAGTCCGCATGTCCATGGTAGCATCCTGCGAATTTGATAATCTTATCTTTTCCAGTATACCCTCTGGCCAATCTAACTGCGCTCATACAAGCCTCTGTTCCCGAGTTCACCATTCGGACTTTATCTATGTTAGGCACCAATTCACAAATCAAGTCTGCCATGTCTAGTTCCTTCTCAGTAGGCGTCCCAAAGCTTGTAGAATCTTCAGTCTGCTTACGAATGGCTTCCATAACCTCAGGATGAGCATGCCCAAGAATCATTGGACCCCAAGAGTTAATCATGTCTAGGTACTTTCTGTCATCCGCATCGTACATATATGCTCCTTTGGCCTTTTTCATAAAAAGTGGATTTCCACCCACACTCTTAAAAGCTCTCACAGGTGAGTTTACACCTCCAGGGATGTTCTTTTTGGCTCTTTCGAATAGTTTTATGGATTCTTGGTATAACATCTAAAATTTGAGATTTCATTACCCTTCGACTGTCGCTCAGGGTGCGGTATTTAATTTTTTTTCGTTTTTAAGTACGCTATGATAGGTCACTGAGCGTTAGCCGAAGTGCCGAATTATTTATCAAGTAATTTTATGAGATCCTTACAAAAATAACTAGCTATCATATCCGCTCCAGCTCTCTTTATTGAAAGTGTAGTCTCCAGAACAGTACTGTCATAATCTAGCCATCCTTTTTGCGCAGCAGCATGAATCATACTGTACTCCCCACTAACCTGGTAGGCCGCTACCGGTGTGTTGAACTCTCTTTTAGCCATGCTAATAATGTCTAAATAACTCAGTGCTGGCTTTACCATAATGATATCCGCGCCTTCAGAGATGTCTAAGGCTATTTCTTGCGTTGCAACGCGTGAATTACCAGGATTCATCTGATACGTTTTTTTATCCTTAGGTACGTCTTTTTCATCCACTGGAGCTGAATCTAAAGCATCTCTAAACGGGCCATAAAAACAAGAGGCGTACTTAGCGCTGTAAGCTAAAATTCCTGTGTCTTCAAAGCCTTCTTCATCCAGCACTTCTCGGATAAATCCTATTCTACCGTCCATCATATCTGAAGGAGCTATAAAATCAGCTCCAGCTTCGGCATGAACTATGGCCATTTCTCCAAGCACTTCGCAGGTGTCATCATTTACAACTTTTCCATTTTGCACTATTCCATCATGACCTAAAGCCGAGTATGGATCCATGGCAACATCCGAAAAAATTAGCATTTCAGGACATGCTTCTTTGATTTCTTGAATAGCCATAGGCATTAGCCCATTGGGATTCACAGCTTCTTTTCCTTCATTGTCCTTGAGCTCATCAGGAACTTTTACAAAAAGCATGATTCCCTTAATTCCCATGCTATAAAGCTCTTTTACTTCCTTTATAGCTAAATCCAGTGTGTATCTGAAGTAATTAGGCATAGAAGCTATTTCTTCTTTATTGTTCTTGCCTTCCATTACAAAAATGGGAGCCAATAAATCATTAGGAGAAAGCCAAGTCTCTTGAACTAATGCCCTAATGCTAGGGTTCTGTCTTAATCTTCTGGGTCTGCTGTCTGGAAATTCCATATCTCAAAATTGATAATTGACAATTGAAAAATGTAAATTTATGAAGTGTCACTTCTTCAATCTTAAATTTTCACTTGTCACTTTTCATTTAATTATTAATCCAATCAATCGGCTGTAGCGCATCCAGCATCTCTCTTTCTCGAGTCCCTTCCTCAGGCTCATGCATGTATTCCCATCTAACAGTAGGAGGAAGGCTCATTAGGATACTTTCAGTTCGGCCATTGGTTTTGATGCCGAAGTGTGTTCCTCGGTCATGAAGAAGGTTAAACTCTACGTAGCGGCCTCTTCTTATTTCTTGCCATTCCTTTTCTTGAGCTGAATAAGACTTGTCTTTATGCTGCGCAATGATGTGTGTGTAAATAGGAACAAACGAATCTCCGACTGACATGGTCATTTTCATCCAGTCTTCACTTGTGCGATTTCGGATATTGCCCTTCGACTGTCGCTCAGGGCGCGAATCTGAAGTGCGGTCACTGAGCGGAGCCGAAGTGACTGTTGGTTTTAGATAATCAAAGAAAATTCCACCTATTCCTCTCATTTCTCCTCGGTGCGAGTTGTAGAAATATTCATCACATCTTTTCTTGTATGCTGGGTAAAGCTCTTCTCCAAATGGATCGCAAGCCGCTTTCAAACTCTTGTGAAAGAACTTGGCATCTTTTCTATCTAAATAGTAAGGCGTTAAATCTGTTCCACCTCCGAACCAGCCGTTTACATATTCTCCGTTTTCATCATAAATCTCGAAATAGCGCACATTCATGTGAATGGTAGGCACATGCGGACTCTCAGGATGAATCACAAGTGATAAACCACAAGCAAAGAAATCTTCATAGTCCACTTTTAGCTGTTTCATGGCTAATGCGCCAAGCTTCCCGAAAACCACAGAAGTATTTACTCCGCCTTTTTCTATAACATTCCCATTAGAAATAACGCGTGTTCGCCCTCCTCCACCACCATCACGTTCCCAGTTGTCTTCTATGAATTTCGCTTTTCCGTCAGCTTGTTCAAGGGCTGTGCAGATTTGGTCTTGGAGGGTGTGGATGTAGGATGTGAATTGGTCTTTTATAGAGGTTTTGTTAGAAGTTGGATGTTGGATGTTTGAAGTTGATTCTTCCATGAGATGAAATTCTTAGGTGTTGTTTGATTGGCCGTAGTGTTCGCGTGGTTCCTCAAATTTATTCCCTTTTAAATTAGAGTTTTTGAGATAAGACATAAAGCTTCCAATTTTTCTGCTGATATTTTCACACTTCAGTTTACAATCAGCTAACTCAGATTCAGTGATATAGTCATAGTCAAATGCTCTATATAATTGACTTCTTGTTTCTCCTATTGACCCTTTAGCAATGGACAGAAAATTCCTGAATTCTTTGTTGCCTTCCCTTTCAAAGCCTTCAGCAATGTTGTCCATACAAGAACCCGAACTGCGTTTAATCTGAGATTTCAAATCGAAATCTTTTGAAAAGTCTTTTTGTAGAATGAAATCTCGAATGTCTCTACAGATTTCTCTAGCTTCTTGCCAAACTTTTAAATCCTCAAACCTTTTAATTGTTCCCATTTAGAATCATTTTAACATCCAACATCCAACATCCAACATCCAACATCCAACATCCAACATCCAACATC
>CAZTVP010000168.1:2472-5853 GCA_964616995.1 uncultured Comamonadaceae bacterium | reverse complement strand
AGCTGTAGAAGATGCATTAAGTGTAGCCATAGATTCGCTAAGCTGGAGTGAAGATGCTCGAACTAGAATTTTATTTCTGGTTTTAGACGCTCCTCCTCATAACAATTCCTCTATTCAGAAGAAGCTAAAGAACCTTATGAAAAGAGCTGCAGCTAAGGGAATTAGAATAGTTCCTATTACAGGTAGCGGTTTAGAAAAAACAGCTGAATACCTGATGCGTTCAGTAAGTTTAGCTACGAATGGAAGTTATATATTCCTGACTGACCATAGCGGCATAGGTGGTGGACACATAGCTCCTTCTACAGATGAGTATGAGGTAGAATTACTCAATGAATTATTAGTACGGATGATAAAGTCTTACCTCTATGTTCCTAATTGTGAAGAAGACGTTCCTGAAATAGACCTTGATTTAGATTTTTCTGATAGTACAGTCACTTATGTGGCTCCTAAGGATAGCTTGGTGATAGATTCTACTTGGGTTCCTGAACCTGAGGAACTCATAGAATGGAAGTTTTACCCTAACCCTACTTTCGGACCGGTGACCATAGAAGTTTCTGATGCGGTGCAAATGCTCTTTCTAACCGACATGTCTGGTAAAGTCATAAGAGAGATTCCCATGAATGGTAGTAATAGAGTTCAAACTGACTTGACAGGACTGCCCATGGGCATGTACTTTCTGCGTTACCCAATTGGTAAAAAATGGCTCTCAGGAAAGCTGATACTCATGCGCTGACAGGACTAAAGATGAATAGATGTTCTGATGATGAATAAATCATAAAAGTGATGGTAAGGCTAAGTCTGAAAAAGGGTTAGCCTTTACTTTTGAAGGCATGTATTTTACTCAAGATTTTATAGACTTTTTTAAGGAGCTAGCAGGAAACAATCATAAAGACTGGTTTGATGATAACCGTAAGCGTTACCATGAAACCATTAAAGAACCGTTTGAAGGGTTTGTGAGTGAGCTGGTTTCGGCATTGCACCGCATAGATAAATCCATAACACCTAATCCTAAGAACTGCATATTCAGAATTAACCGTGACATACGATTTAGCAAGGACAAAACACCTTACAAAACTGACCGCTCGGCCATCATTTCTCCTTATGGCAGAAAGGATAAGGAGTATCCTGGTTACTACATTAGACTTTCGCCAGAGACTTGTTTCATAGGTGGAGGAGCTTATTACTTACAAAAAGACAATCTGCTTTTTCTGAGAGAAAAAATTCAAATGAATGCTGACGAATGGCATAAACTTATAGAGGATAAGAAGTTTAAAAAGTACTTTCCGCAAGGTATAGTAGGAGAAAAGAATAAGATTATGCCGAGAGAATTAAAGGGCCGAGAGATCACTTCTGACTACATTCTGAATAAGCAGTTTTATTACATGTCTGAGCATAAAAATGATATTATTCTCAGAGATGATTTAGTGGAATACTGTGTGGAGCGTTATGCTACGACATTAAAGATTAAGAACTTTATGGCAGAAGTTTTTGAGAGTTAAACGGGAATAGTTTAATGATTTCATGTTGTTAACTTTGTATTTATGGAAGCCTACGCTCAAGCACTTCTCATAGCCATTCCAGGATTTATAGTTCTCATGCTCTTAGAACTGGCAGTAGGAGTACTCAAAGGAGAAAACACCTACACGGTGCTAGATACAGTTTCTAGCATTAGTTCAGGGCTGACTAATATTCTAAAGGATTCGCTAGGATTAGCTTTTGTGCTTGTTTCCTATCCTTTTCTTGTGGGAAATCTATCCCTTTTTACGTGGACAGACACATCTATTCTAGCATACATTTTAGCCTTTATAGCCATAGATTTAGCGGGTTACTGGAGTCACCGACTAAATCATAAGGTCAATGTGTTCTGGAACCTTCATGTCATTCATCACAGCAGTGAAGAGTTTAATCTGGCTTGTGCACTTCGTCAACCTATTTCTAATATCATAGCCTTTACAGCTATTTTCTTAATTCCAGCTGCGTTAATTGGTATTCCAACAGAGATGATAGCTGTACTGGCACCACTTCATTTATTTCTTCAGTTTTGGTACCATACGAAACACATTGGCAAATTAGGTTGGTTAGAATATGTGCTAGTTACTCCTTCTCAACACAGAGTTCACCATGCTATAAATGAGCCTTACTTAGACAAAAACCTCGCTCCTATATTCAGCATTTGGGACAGGATGTTCGGTACTTTTCAAGAAGAGCTTGACCATGAACCAGCAGTTTATGGCACTTTGAAGCCAGCTAGCACTTGGAATCCATTCATCATCAATTTTCAGCACTTCTTAGTCATAGCTAAGGACGCTTGGAGAACTCGCTCATGGAAAGACAAACTTAGAATCTGGTTCATGCCTACAGGTTGGAGACCGGCAGATGTAATAGAGAAGTATCCTATCGAAATAGTAACCGACCCTTTTGCGCAGCAGAAATACAAAACCACTTTCTCTCCGTTTTTCTCATGGTATTTCGTAGGTCAGATGCTCTCTTCCTTAGCAGCGGTTTTATTCCTGTTCTATTTCTATGGAGACATGAGCACTTCACAGCTGCTTATTCTAGGAGCTTTTATAGCACTTTCTATTTTCTCATATACGAGTTTTATGGATAGGTATAGCTGGGCAGGACATTTAGAAGTAATTAGATGTGTTTTAATCTTGTTATTCATTCAGTTTACGGCTGATGGTGCTGCGCTCTTAGGCTTCTCTCCTATTCTTTACACATGTTTAACAGCCTATGTTATACTTACTTTAGGTTTAACAGTTTACTTCGCGTTTTTGGATGGGCGTTATGCTACACATCCTAAATCAGTAGCCTAATGAATATTTACTACACCATTCTTTTTCTCACTCCTGTGCTAATTTTATACAGCTACAGAGCAGTTCATATTTCTACTGCTGGCCTAAGCACTAACCTGAAATGGTCACTAAGAATTCTCTATTTAGTCATAGCGGTTTTTGTGTATGCTACCACCACTTATTTAGCTGTTAACAGAGAGGATTATGAAGGAAATGAATTCATAAGAAGTTATACTATCATAGGTGCTATTACGCTTTCTGTCACCATACTGAGCATTTGTGTTTTTCAGCTGATTTCAGACATTACTTTGGCAGTGAGGGTAGCTATCAATTCCTTTAGCTCAACTCCTGAAGAAGCGGTGGGTGAACCTATGAGCAGATGGTCATTCATGTCTAAAATAGCCCTTGGAGCAGGTGGACTCATGTTAGGTTCATTTCTTTGGGGAACTACCAGAGGAATCTACGGCTGGAGAGTGCTGGAGAACAAATTGAAATTTGCTAACCTTCCCTCAGCGTTTGATGGAATGCGTGTGGTGCAGATTTCAGATTTACACTTAGGAAGCTTTAGGGAAAAATTTGGCCCTAT
>CAZTVP010000168.1:0-2462 GCA_964616995.1 uncultured Comamonadaceae bacterium | reverse complement strand
GGCGGTGCAAATCATAAACGAACTCAACCCAGACTATATCGTTTTCACAGGAGACTTGGTCAATGAAGAACCAGAAGAAGCCAAAAACTGGGTTCCTATATTCAAAAAACTAAGGGCCAAGCACGGTAAATATGCTATTCTCGGAAATCATGATTACCGCTGGGGAAAATCAAATCCTGAGCTAGAAGAAAAGAATAGAGCTGGTGTCAAAGAGATGCTAGAGCAGATGGATTTAGAACCGCTGCTAAATGAACATAGGATTTTAGAAAAAGATGGAGAAAAAATAGGTCTGGTTGGAGTAGAGAATTGGGGTTATTCACCACAAGGATGGTTCCCTACGTATGGTGACTATACGAAAGCCGCTGAAAATATGGAAGAGGTTCCATTTAAAATCCTACTGAGCCATGACCCTACGCACTGGGAACACCACATTTTGGGTAAAGAAAATGTAGATTTAACGCTTAGCGGTCATACACACGGTGGACAAATGGGAATTACCATTCCTGGACTCTTTGAATTTAGCGTAGCTCGTTTTCTTTACGATAGATTCGCGGGGCTTTACACGGAGAATAACCAGCACCTCTATATCAACAGAGGCATGGGATTTCTCATTTTCCCAGGTCGTGTGGGAATGCCGCCAGAGATTACGCTTCATGAACTGAAAAAAGACGTAACTTAAGAACGTAAATTTTCAGCTGCGCAATACCCAATAATGAACCACACCTCTAACTTTTTAGAAGCTTCTAAACTTCAATTCAAGTACTACCAATCACTGGGAGAAAAGACTTTCGACCAGCTTTCAGATGAACAGCTTTTTCATGAGCCTGCTGATGATGCCAATAGCATAGGAATCATAGTAAACCATTTGCATGGAAACATGCTTTCTAGATGGACTAACTTCCTTACCGAAGATGGAGAAAAAGAATGGAGAAAGCGAGACCAAGAGTTTGAGGATTATATACAAACAAGAGAACAATTACTCACAAAGTGGAATGAAGGATGGAACTGTCTTTATGAAGCGCTAGAAACGGTGAACGACTCTAATTTAGACCAGCTGATTTATATTAGAAACCAAGGGCATTCCATTACAGAAGCTGTTTTAAGACAGTTAGCTCATTATTCCTATCATGTAGGTGAGATCGTATTTTTAGGAAAGCTCATGAAAGGAGCTGAATGGAAGAGTCTTTCTATTCCCAAAGGTAGTTCTAAAGCATACAATTCCGAAAAGTTCGCTCAAGAAAAAGGCAAAAGACATTTTACTGAAGAGTACTTGAAGAAAGACACTGAATGAGTATAGTTTCAGAAACACATCGTGTTCCGGAGCTTTCAGAACAAATCCGTATTCAGGATTACGGAGTAGGAATCTTAAATTTCTGCCCTACCAAATCATCTCTCAAGAAACAGCTTAAAAAGGGGAACATAACTGTGGATAGAGAAACAGCTACTACGGCCACTTTTCTGAATGGAGGAGAGCTTATAGAACTTCATGTAGAACTAGTTGATTCAGACAAAGTAGAATCAAAAATCAACCTTGAGATACTCTATGATGATGAATACATAGCAGCAGTTTACAAACCACCGGGAATAGCTGTTAGCGGGAATTCTGGGAGTACTATTGCCAACAACCTCCTTGGAAACTTGACTTTTAGCACTTTAGCAGATGCTTGCATTCCTCAGCCAGTTCATCGTTTGGACTATCCTACTACTGGAGTATTATTAGTTGGTAAAACAGCTTCTGCTATTCGTGAGTTGAATCGGATGTTTGAATTGCACCGCGTAACTAAAACGTATCTAGCGGTAACCATGGGAAAAATGAAAACTGAGGGAATAATTCAAACACCGCTGGAGGGAAAAGAAGCTATTACTGAATGGAGAGCTCTAGAATCTGTTGCCTCAGAAAGGTATGAGCATTTAAACTTAGTTCAAGTAAAACCTAAAACAGGAAGAACCCACCAAATACGAAAACACTTAGCCTCACTGGGGAACAGTATTCTCGGAGATAAACTTTACAGCCCAACAGATAAGGTTTCTAAAGGAAATGGGCTTTATCTTCATGCTTGGAAGGTGAGTTTTAGGCATCCATTTCAGGAAATGTCAATGGAGTTTTCTTCGTCAGTACCGAAAAAATTCAGACGACTTTTTCAGAATATAAACATCTAGTTTTCATTTCCATCCAGTCACCAAAAGGTTCTTAGCAGCATTTAGTCCGCACTTTTGATACTTGTTATAAGCTTGTGCCGCCCTAGTTCTTATCAGTTCATTGGACTCATCTTTTACATATCCAGTAAGAGCCTCATGAAGCGTGTATGCTTCAGGAGCCATAAGACCTGTACTCCAAACCAATGGGTTCACAGTACAATCCTTCAGATGAGGAGCAAAGTAATCTTTACTAATACACGCTAGAATGATTATATCTCTCATCTTATCATATGCATTTTCAAATTTCTCATCTAAAATGAAGT
>CAZTVP010000167.1:0-5862 GCA_964616995.1 uncultured Comamonadaceae bacterium | reverse complement strand
TTTTGGAAAGAATAAAAGGCGAATGAAAAAAATTCAGCGACAATGGACTGAATTACAGTAGCTTTTTAATCCAAAATTTTCAACATTTCAGCTGTTGTTTTCTGGATATCATTTGGTTCGTTTGAAAACCTAGAAATCACGCGAATGCCATTCATGTGCGTGTATAGTAGTGAAGCTAGAACCTCTGGATTTTTGTCTTTACTGATTTCATTATTGGCTTGAGCTTGGGTGATGACTTCTTTAAACAGCTCTACAACCCGAGTTCTATGAGTAGCTAATGTTGTTCTCACTTGTCCATTTTCTAGAGCCAGCTCAGTCGTACTGTTCACTACGAAACAACCTCTTCTGCCCGCTTCAGCATCAGATTCTGAAGCCATGTCCATGAAGAAATCCACTAAGGCTTGCTTAGTATCTGAACGGTTCGAAAAATAGGCTTTCATCTGATTGAATCCGCCAGAAATGTACTGCTCCAGTGCTTTTTCGAAAAGCGTGGCTTTATCAGTGAACGAACTATAAATACCAGCCCTACTGATTTTCAAATGGTCAACCAAATCCTGCATAGAAGTATCGTGAAACCCTTTCTTCCAAAACAGCTCCAGTGCTCGGTTCAGTACTTCCTCTTCATCGTATGTTTTTACTCTAGGCATGTATAATAAAATGGTGAGGCACTTTCTGCGCCTCACCAAAGATATTTCATTCAACCGTTTTTAGCTTAACAGCGGATTTACATTTATTCCACCATCTATATTGTACTCTCCACCTGTCATAAATGAAGCTTCATCAGAAGCCAAGAAAGACACTAGGTTAGCTATATCATCTGGCTGTCCGAATCTCTTTAATGGCACTCTGTCTTGCATAGCAGAAGCAAATCCATTTAACTGTTCCTCTTCCATTCCAGTCTTGCCAAAAATAGGTGTCGCCACTGGCCCAGGATTTACCGCGTTTACTCTAATTTTTCTAGGCGCTAACTCTGTAGCCGCAGTTCTAGTGTATGAATTAAGTGCCGCTTTAGACGCTGCGTAAACTGCTGTGTTAGGCATTCCTGTATATGCATTTACAGAGGAAAGATTGATAACCGAAGCTCCCTCGTTTAAAATAGGAAGGAATTTTTCTAGTGTAAATACTGCTCCTTTAAAGTTGATGCCCATTTGGTTATCAAACATCTCTTCAGAAACCTGTCCTACTGGTGCTGGCGCGAATATTCCTGCATTTACAAAAAGTACATCTACATTACCCTCAGCCTCTTTCACCTGATTTACAAGGTTATCTATAGCTTTCACATCTGACACATCTGCTACCATTCCCTTCACTCCTAGCTCCTCAGCTGCTTGAGCTACTCTTTCTGCTGACCTTCCGGTGATGATTACATTGGCTCCTTCAGCCTTGAATTTTTTAGCAGTGGCATATCCTATTCCACTGTTTCCTCCTGTGACTACAGCCACTTTTCCATTTAAATTATTCATATGTTTCTTTTTTAATTTTATTTAAGAACGTTCGTTCTGTTATGCAAATGTAGTGTTTAAGAATAATTGTTCTTAAATAAAAACTAAATAATCGTTAATTGAGCTTGTAATTAACTTAGAACAACTTGATAGCAACCTCCCATAGACAACCGCAATCTTATCAATACTTATGAATTCTTATTCAAAAACTTATTTAAGTTAACCTTGTTTAAGATGACACTGGGGAAGTTGATAGTATATTTATGGTCTTAGGTAGAACATCATATTGCACCACGAATCATGAGAGTAAAATCCTGTAAACATCTAGACCAAATCACTGAAGTGACTACTTCTGAGAGCTATGAATGCGCAGAATGTGTGAAGTCTGGAGACCAATGGGTTCACCTCAGGACTTGTCAATCTTGTGGAGTTACGCTCTGCTGTGATAGCTCACCAAACAAACATGCCTCTCAGCATTATAATGAGACTAATCACTCGGTTATTAGTTCTGCTGAACCTGGTGAGAATTGGCTGTGGTGCTATTCTGACAAGCTTTTCAAACGCTACTAAAGCCGACCACTGAATACTAAAAACACTCAAAAATGACTGACCCACGCTTCCCCGAACTTTCCACCAAACAGATAGAAAATCTAAAACCGTTTGGAACGGTGGAACACTTCTCCTCTCCCACTCGCGTGTTCGCTTTGGGAGATACGAATTACGATTTCTTCGTCATTTTAAAAGGAACTATCCGTATTTCTGATGCTGGTGAAGAGGGCAAGGAAATAGTGGTTCACACTAAGAATCAGTTCTCAGGGGACAGCGGAATGCTCTCGACCAGAAGAGCCCTATTTCATGCCACCACAGATGCGGATACTTCTTTACTGAGAATAGCGCCCGATCGACTGAAAGAGGCTATAGCTGCACATAGCGATATTAGTGATGTGCTTCTAAATGCATTTCTACTGAGGGATGAATCAGTGCTAAACGACTTTGAGGGAGGTATAAAAGTGGTAGGAAGAGCCGATTCTACGGCTACATATCAAGTAAGGGATTTTATGGAGAAAAACCACATCTGGTACACCTTCGTGGATTTGGATAAGTCTGAGGAAGCTACTGAACTGCTCGGTCATTTTGATTTATGTTCCGTAGATGATCTTCCTATTCTGATAGACAGCGATGGAAAAGTGGCTGTAAAACCCACCATAGACAAAGTGGCGCGCTATACAGGTGTGCTCATGGATTTTGAAGACAAGGTATTCGATGTGCTGGTGATAGGCGCTGGCCCAGCCGGATTGGCAGCCAGTGTTTACGCGGCTTCTGAAGGACTGAATGTGGTGACCATAGACAGTTCTGCGCCTGGAGGTCAAGCGGGAAAAAGCTCTAAAATCGAGAATTATTTAGGATTTCCTACTGGCATTTCTGGAAGAGACTTGGCCAATAAAGCCTACATCCAAGCGCAAAAGTTTGGCTGTAATATTTCCATCCCTCACAAGGCTGAAAAAGTGGAGTACACAGGCAGTCATTACTTGGTGACCGCCTCTAACAATAAAGTGATTAAATCCAAAACCGTGGTAGCGGCCACTGGAGCCAATTATCAGCAACTTCCAGCTAAAAACCTTCCTAACTTTGAAGGAGTGGGTGTTTACTACAGCGCCACAGGCATGCACGCTGCGCAATGCAAGGACTCTGAAGTAGGCGTAGTAGGCGGTGGAAATTCTGCTGGTCAGGCGGCTCTATTTTTAGCCGATTATGCCAGCACCGTATATGTGATTCTGCGTGGCAATGACCTGGGTGCTAAAATGAGCGATTATCTGGTGCAGCGGATAGAGGCTTGCCAAAACATAAAAGTACTTCTAAACACCAATGTAACGGAACTCAAAGGCAATACTCATTTAGAAACCTGCATTCTCAAAACCAAGGATGAGGAACAGGAGGTTAACATATCCAACTTATTCACTTTTATAGGTGCTAAACCCTGTTCTGACTGGCTGCATGAAGGAGTAGAAACCGACCAAAAAGGATTCATCTGCACGGGAGCAGGAATTTCGCCAGAACGCATCCAAGCTTCTCCCGCTTTTAAAAACCGCGAGCCCTTCAATTACGAAACCAGCTCTTGCGGATTCTTTGCCGTAGGAGATGTAAGAAAAGGCTCTGTAAAACGAGTAGCTTCTGCCGTAGGTGAAGGCTCGGTGGTGGTGAGTGAAATTCACAGGTATTTAGCGTTGCAAAACACAGCTACACCACAACCAAACTCAACCCAAACCGCAGTTCAAGCCTAATGTCTATCGTTTCATTTTTTAGGTCGAACATCTTTCCTATACTTCTGGTGAACTTTATAGGAATACTAGGCTACAGCGTGGTCATTCCTATTCTCATTTTCATAGTTACAGACTTCGGGGGAAATGGGTTTATTTATGGATTGCTTGGAGCTACCTATCCGTTTTTTCAGTTCATAGGAGCACCCATTCTAGGTAAAATGTCTGACCGAATTGGTAGAAAAAAAGTGCTGATTATTTCTCAGTTGGGAACCTTTCTGGCTTGGTGTTTATTTCTATTGGCATTTGCACTGCCAGAAACAGAATTATGGAATCAAGAATCAGAACTTACGGGAAAGTACATGATGACACTTCCACTGGTTATCATATTCATAGCCAGAGCATTTGACGGGTTTACGGGTGGAAATATATCTGTGGCCAATGCCTATATGTCAGACATCAGTACAGATGAAACCCGTAGTAAAAACTTTGGTAAGATGGGTTCAAGTACGAGTTTAGGATTTGTAGTCGGGCCAGCCTTTGCCGGGGTTTTAGCATCTACCGTGCTTGGAGAGATTCTCCCACTACTTATAGCTGCTGCCATTTCACTGATAGCCATATTCGTCATCAATTACAGATTGAAAGAAAGCAATCCTTGTGTGGTGGATACAGAAGGCATCTCATTTAAAAATTTCAGACGGTTCTTTCAAGTTGAGCATAAAGACTGCTATACAGAAGGAAACGAAACGGTAGAAGAAGAAACCTCAGTCGGGTGGAAATCAGTACTAAAGATAGAAGGCATTCCACTGCTATTCACAGTGTACTTTTTGAACTTTATGGCGTTCAGTCTGTTTTACGCAGGACTTCCTATTTATGTGAGTACCATTTTAGGATGGACATCAGCAGAATTGGGATTGTTCTTGGCATATTTCAGCTTGATCATGGTTATAGTTCAAGGTCCAGTTTTGAGCTGGTTTTCTGAAAAGACTTCCAGTTTCAACTTGGTAATTCTAGGAGCATTGTTTTTAGGAATTGGATTCGTAATGCTTTTTGTTCAGAACCCTGTGGTACTCTATGGAGCAGCTACACTTATGGCTTTTGGAAATGGAATCATGTGGGCCAGTTTCTTGGCAGTATTGAGCAGCACAGGAAGCCCTGCCCGACAAGGCGCCATTCAAGGGTACGGAAGTTCAGTAGGAAGCGTAGCCAGCATGACAGGCTTAGTTGTAGGTGGAATTCTATTTGAGTCCATTACTAATTCTGTCTTCCTTATCGGAAGTGGATTGTTTGCTGTAATTGTACTTCTGATGCTGCTTTCTAAACGTAAAAAATCTCAAACTCTACTGTCAAAAGGAAAAAATATAACCTTGGCCACTGAGCGATAGCAGAACTGAAAATCTCAAAAACATGGAAATCAAACTCATCAATAACGACTCCAAAGGAGCTGCCATCCTAAAAGCGGAAGGCAAACGAAAGGCAGAAATGACCTATTCCATAGCTTCAGAAGAACTCATTATCATAGACCACACAGAAGTTGACCCATCTCTAAAAGGTCAAGGAATTGGTAAAAAGCTGCTGGTTAAAATCGTAGAAAAAGCCAGAGAAGAAGGATTTAAGATTATGCCGTTATGTCCTTTTGCTAAAGCTATGTTTGATAGAGATGAGAGCTTGAGGGATGTGTTGAAATAAATTGATTATCAATTAGATTTTTTAAATTTCCGATTTAACCCTTCCTACAAATGTTCTTTAAATACTTAAAAATTCCTCTTCTAGTTTTTTCTAATCTGTTCTTTATTCATGAGGCATTAACTCAAGATCAATTCAGCTATTCACATTCCCACGGAGATCTAATTCAAAGAACCAAAGGCTATTTTCCTCAATTTGACGAATGTCTAGGTAAAAAGAAAAAAATTCTAAATCAATGTTTTTTAGAATGTATAGACAACTATGTTTCTGATAGAATCAGATACCCATATAAAGAGTTTCTCGAGAAAAAAGATGGAATTGCTACCGTAAAAATGATATTCTCGGACAAAGGAGAGCTTACTGATATATCGAATCTAAATGAGGATTTATCAAATTTCGAAATCGAGTTAGTCAAGGTCTTCAAAGATTTTCCGGGTCTTTATCCAGCTGAACATAAAAGTGAATTAATCAATTTC
>CAZTVP010000166.1:5651-5870 GCA_964616995.1 uncultured Comamonadaceae bacterium | reverse complement strand
CCATGCACCTGCTTTTATCTTTGTGAATAAGCTATAAGTACTATTCACCTACATCGCTTAAATCGAGTGAGGATTAGACTTCAGAATATTAATTAACACCTCACTTTTTATTCAATACAAGGTAGACATATCTACTATTGGCCTTAGACATTTATTTTCGTTTACGTATGGCTGAATTGAATATAAATACAAATAAAGCTACTTATAGAATAGAAAATG
>CAZTVP010000166.1:2536-5641 GCA_964616995.1 uncultured Comamonadaceae bacterium | reverse complement strand
TGGCATACTCATCTGTGAGCTCAAATCAGATCTGATTATTGATCTTAAGACGGCAGTTCACTTAGTAAATGAAAGAATTAAAATCACAGGTACTAAACAGTATCCTTTTCTGCTTATAATTAAAGACTATTTACTACTGGACAGTGAAGCGTTCAAATATTTCGGTACTAGAGAAGGTGTTCTCAACTTAAAAGCAAGCGCTGTTATTATAGATAGTCCTGTTCAGAAAATAATCACAAATTTCAATTTACTATTCTATAAAAATGATGTGCCTTTTAGAGTTTTCAATAAGAAATCTGAGGCTAAACTGTGGTTATTTAAATTCGTGAAAGAAATAGAAAGTGAGCTATTTAAAGACTTACTGTCTTCTTAATTCTCCATTTCTGAGAGCTGAAATAAACTTAGCCCAGGCAAATGGGTTCAAAAGACTAATATTAGGTGCAGTTCCCATTTGCTGAAGCCTTAAAGCTTCCACATTCATAGCATAGGTAGCAGTAGAAACACCGTCCGGCTTTATGAAAGCCAATCTCTTTTTCATTTCCAACGGATCTAGATTCCTCTGCATTCTACTCAGGTTAGTCTCTCCTAGTTCTAATGCTAAAAACTCACGTTTAAAATTTTCTCTGGAGGGCCATGGATATACTTCTACATCTGCTATTTGAATGGTATCAGGAGCTATTAGTTGAACTATAGAATGGTCATTCCCTTCTAAATCCGTAGGGATTTCATAGAAAACATTCCTATATCCCACATTAGAAAACACAATGGTATCCCCTTTAAAAGCTGGAAGTGTGAAAAAACCTAAGACGTTAGTGATAACACCAGTATTATCTCTCTTTCTATACACATTTGAATATGGAACCGGTAAGAGACTATCACCTGTGACTAAAACTCCACTGAACTGAATTACTTCAGGAATTTCTAAAGAGTCTATTTCTAATTTCTCCTGCCCATAGCTATATCCATAACTAAGAGAAATAAAGAAGAATAGAAAAGCCTTTACATAACGCATATAACAAATTTAACTTAAATGAGTAAACAAGTTACAGGTAAAACGATCTGCCCAAGCCACTTGAACTAAGCTCCCAGTTAAAGACTGTTAACTAGACTAATTCAGATGTTTTAAACTCAGAAGTGAAGTGAAATTCTATCTCTGGATAATTCTGTCTTTCCATATTCAATAGAAACTCTGAAGGAGCTAAATACACATCGTTTTCATCTTTATCCTTGAGGATTTCAGAACCTTTTATTCGTTTAAACTCTTCTAGCTTATCAGAATTATCAGATGTTATCCAGCAAGCCTTGTAGTAATTTTTAGGTTGAAAATCACACTTAGCTCCATATTCATTTTCTAATCGATATTTGATCACCTCAAATTGAAGTTCACCGACTGTTCCTATAATTTTTCTACTTCCTACAGGCATAACGAAGAGTTGAGCTACGCCTTCATCTGTAAGCTGCCTTACTCCCTTTTCGAGTTGTTTCGCCTTCATAGGATCTTTGTTAATCACCTCCTTAAATATCTCAGGAGAAAAGCTCGGAATTCCCTGAAACATCATTTTTTCGCCCTCAGTTAGTGTGTCTCCTATTTTAAAGTTCCCCGTATCGTATAATCCTACCACATCACCTGGAAATGCCTCATCTACTACACTTTTAGACTGAGCTAAAAAGGTAGCTGGATTGGGAAACTTCAGTTTTTTCTCTAACCTCACGTGCTGGTAAAACTTGTTTCTCTCAAACGTACCTGAACACACTCTTAAAAAAGCTATTCTATCTCTATGTTTAGGATCTATGTTAGCATGAATCTTAAACACGAATCCTGTAAACTTACCATCCTCAGGTTCTATGATTCTTGTATTCGTCTGTCTAGGTTTAGGTGAAGGTGCTATTTCTATAAACTTGTCTAACATTTCCTGAATACCAAAGTTGTTTACTGCACTTCCGAAAAATACAGGAGCTACCTTACCAGCTCTATATTCATCTACATCAAGCGTATCGTAAACTCCTTCTACTAATTCTACTTCTCCCTTGAGTTCTTCAGCAGCCTCATCTCCTATTTCTCCTTTAAGTTTAGGATCTTCTAATCCGTTAATAGCTAATACAGACTCGGCTTTCTTTGTTTTATCTCCTTCAAACAGATTCAAGCTTTGGTCATAAATTTTATAAACCCCTTGAAATGTTCTACCTATACCTATAGGCCAAGACATCGGTCTTACCTTAATATCTAACTTTTCTTCAAGCTCATCTAAGAGATCGAAGGCATCTCTCCCCTCTAAATCCATCTTATTTATGAATACAATTACCGGAGTATCTCGCATTCTACACACCTCCATTAATCGTTCTGTCTGAGCCTCTACCCCTTTTACGCAGTCTATGACTAGTATCACACTGTCCACAGCGGTTAAAGTTCTATAAGTATCTTCAGCAAAATCCTTGTGACCAGGAGTGTCTAACAAGTTAATGAGCTTGTCCTTATAGTGGAATGCCATAACAGAAGTAGCTACAGAAATTCCTCTCTGCCTTTCAATGTCCATAAAATCCGAAGCAGCACCTTTCTTGATTTTATTATTCTTCACCGCTCCAGCCGTTTGAATGGCACCACCAAAAAGTAGGAGCTTTTCTGTAAGCGTGGTTTTACCAGCATCTGGGTGACTAATAATCCCGAAGGTCTTCCTCTTTTCTATTTCCTTTTCTAAACTCATTCCTCTGTAATTAGGCGGTGCAAAAGTAATAAAGCCCACAATCCCTATCTTTGGGTACAACCAAATTTATACATCACCATGAAAAATATTCTTTCACTTCTTGTGGTTTGCTGCGCAATAGCTCATTGCACCGCACAAACAAATCTCAGTCAATTAGAATTAGTGCCTTTTCTATCAGGTTATACTAACCCTGTAGGAATTTATAATAGTGGTGATGAAAGATTATTTATTCTTGAACAAAGTTCTTCTGATATAGAGATAGTAGATTTAGCAGGTAATTACATAGGTAAATTCTTAGACCTAACTTCTCTTACAAGTACGGGAGGAGAACGTGGACTTCTAGGAATGGCTTTCCATCCAAACTATGATATTAATGGTAAGTTCTATGTGAATTATACTAATA
>CAZTVP010000166.1:0-2526 GCA_964616995.1 uncultured Comamonadaceae bacterium | reverse complement strand
CAGTAGTAGCAGAATACACAGTCTCTGGAAATCCTAACGTGGCTGATGCTGCCTCTGGTCAAATAATAATTACTATAAATCAAGATTTTGGAAATCATAATGGTGGACATATAGCCTTCGGGGCAGATGGTTATCTATATATAGGCATGGGAGATGGTGGAGACGCTGGAGACCCAAATAACAGAGCTCAAGACCCTAATTCACTTTTAGGAAAGATGCTAAGGATAAATGTCCCAGGAAATGGAACTTACACTATTCCTGCGGATAATCCATTTGTAGGAGATGCTGGTACATTAGATGAGATCTGGAGTTTAGGCCTTAGAAATCCATGGAAATTTAGTTTTGACTCGGCTACGGGAGACATGTGGATAGGTGATGTTGGACAAAACGTAAAAGAAGAAATCAACTATGAGCCAGCTGGGACTGGTGGTCTAAATTACGGATGGAAATGCAGAGAAGGGTTCTCAGCTTTTGACATGACTGGATGTTCAGGGCTAGACTTAACTGATCCTGTGGCTGATTACACGCATTCTTTTCCAGACGGGCCATGCAGCATAACCGGAGGAATCGTTTACAGAGGGAGTGAATATGAAAACATGGTGGGACACTATTTCCTGACTGATTACTGTGACGGAAAGTTCTATTCGCTTTATCCTGATGGTTTTGGAGGCTTCAATCAAACACTCCTTTTAGAAACTGGCACGTTTGGATATGTAGCGTTTGGGACCGATATGAATCGTGAACTCTATGTTGCTAACGTGAATAACGGCAGTATATTTAAAGTAACAGATCCATGTGATGAATTGAACGTTACTGTAGAATTTAATGGTTCAATGCTGACTGCCATTTCAGCAGCAGCAGACAGCTATCAGTGGTTCTTAAATGGAAATGCTATTTCTGCAGCTAATTCTTCTTCATATGTTCCTGAACAAACAGGAGAATACTCATGCGAGGTATCTCAGTCTAATGGGTGCAGTTTGTCAGCGAGCGAGTCCTTTGACTTAGCGGTGGGAGTATACTTAACGGGATGTACTCAGATTTGTGCCATCAACTATAACCCTATGGCTCAAATAGATGATGGAAGCTGCTTCTACGAAAACGGTTTCGGAGTAGATGCTGGATGCGCTTATTGCCCAGGAGATTTTACTGGAGATGGTGCTGTAAATGTATCTGATCTAGGAGGTTTTCTCAATGCTTTCGGAAGTATATGTAATTAGAATCTCCTAAAAGATCAACTTATCAGACACATAACCTAGAGCTTTCTTGGTCTTCTTAGAAGGAATGAATATTAAAGAGACACCATTTGACTTGATTTCTACAGAATCTATTGGTTGTTTCACGTAATCATAAGCTATTTCACTTTCAGTCTTGTAAGAATTTCTGGTAAGTACAAACTTGTTTTCTCTTTCTTGGTAAAAGAGTTCAGAGTATGAAGCTTTGTAAGTCTCTCCTTTTAAATGAAGGATTAAGTCTGAATTTCTTTCAATGACTTCGTTCGAATTAATAGAAACATTAAAAGTGGCGGAGTCCAATGGATTATCATTTATTCTAAAAAGTGCGTCTATTTCCAAAAACTCTTTAGAGGTGGTACTTTCAAAAATAAGTGGCTTTATAAAGTACTGAACACCATTCTCACCTGTATAAAAAGACTCAAAATACTTACCCGCTTTCTGTGCTCCTGACATTTTCATCCCTCCGCATGAGTAAAGCGTTAAAGCTATTAATGAGAATACAAATAAAAATTTTACTTGATTCTGTCTTGACATGTTTCTAAATTAAAATTCACACCTTCTAAAACACTAGAATCGGAATAGTATAAAAGGTAAAACTTTGATTTCTTACGTTCTACTATGTGTTCAACGACACCCATTTTAGAGGCGTTTTCATACTGACGATAGGAAAAGTCTTCTCCTTGGTCAGATTTTTCTTCTAACTCCTGAAAGTCAGTATTTATTACTCTAAGTTCATCACTCTTAGAAAAATCCATCCCTACGGGTAAGCCTACAAATATGCTATACCCATCTCCTTTGACTTTCTTAAAGAGCGGAACTTGTATTTGAGATACTGATGTGAGTGAAGCGTAAAGATCTTTATCTGCTTGTTCAAGTGAAACTTCACTTTCTCCTTCATACAACTCCATTTTTACACCATTAAATAGTGTAATCTTTCTCGTGCTAACTTCAGTTATCTCCGTATCTTCAGGTGGAGTTGATGAAGAGCATCCTAGTAATAGAACTAATACAGCTATAGGCAATAATCTCATATTCTTAGATAAAAAAAAGGGATTTAATGAAACCACTAAATCCCTTTTCACAGTTTATAATTTCTTATTCACCAGTTACAATACATTCGTAAGTAACAATAAGGTTTAAGATAGTAGTAGATTTAATATCTACAGTAGATATTTTAGAGATTCCTCCATTTCTAGCAGCGCTTTGAATACTAGCGTCTGCATCGAAGAATAAGAATCCTAAATATCCAGTAGCTTTAGAAGTTCCTACTTTACTACCTACAGCATTAGAAGTG
>CAZTVP010000165.1:0-5914 GCA_964616995.1 uncultured Comamonadaceae bacterium | reverse complement strand
TTCCTCCATACTCGGCTAGTCTTTCTAGCTCTACAGTTCCTCCTGCCCCATTGATGTAATAGGGCTCACCATCCTTCAGCAACTCGAATCCGTTTTCTGTCTGATTGATAGTAACTACAGTAGATTGAGCACAGATAATTCCTGCTGAACAAGCTATAAAGACTAAAGATTGGATGAACTTATACATATATCTTACTATTGGTTATAAAACGCGGTGCAATGGTAGTCTGGTCTCCGATTCACCCATTGCACCGCGAAATATTTTATTCTACTTCTTGATAAACTCTAACGTATTCTACCTCCATAAACTTAGGAAGTGATAAAGCCTGGGCATCTACATTCCCTCCTAAGTTACCTCCTACTGCAGTATTCAGTAGCATATGAAACTCTGCATCAAACGGCCAAGTAGCACTAACATTAGGTTCATTTCTGTCCACGTTATACACTTCTACTTCGTCTATGAACCATCTAATAGCGTTCTCATCCCATTCCACAGCATAGATATGAAAACCTGTAGGAGTGAACGGAGCTTGTTCTCCAACTATTCTGTGGTTCCCGAACTGGTCAGCTAAGTGAATGGTGGTAAATAATTCATTAGGCTTATTCCCTACGTACTCCATAATATCTATCTCACCAGTAGTAGGCCATGAAGCATCTTCACTAGAAGGAAGCATCCAGAAGGCATGCCATAAGCCGGCAGTTGCGGCCATTTTAATACTTGCCTCTATTCTTCCGTATTTGAAATCAGCTTTATTAAGAGAGCGGATTCTTCCAGAAGTGTATTCATAGTTTCCAATGGTTTCTTGAATGGCTTTGATCAGCAGTCGTCCATTAGAAACAGTAACATTATCTGCTTGATACCACTGCTCCTCATTATTACCCCAGTTCCAGAGTCCATACTGCTGTCCATTACCGGTCTGAATCTCCCAGTTATTAAGGTCTAACTCATTACCCTCGAACTCATCACTCCATACAAGTTGCATGGTTTTTTCTACTGGATCACTTTGTTTACATTCAGTAAATGCTAAAACCATAACACAAGCCATAACTAAATTAAATCTCTTCATCTTTTCTTTCTTTTCTAATTATTCATGAGCGGTAGTAGTTAAGGGGAAAACTAACTTCTTTTTACTTCACTAATTTCTTAGTGATGATATCTCCATCAGTGGTTTGAACACTTAAAATGTAGTTTCCTGATGTCAAATTAGATGTATCCACAGTAAACTTGGATACATTATTTACATCCTGACTAAATACTGTTTTACCTACCATATCTATAATCGAAATAGAACTAATACTTGTTTCTGCACTGATTTCGATTTCATTAATAAATGGGTTCGGAAATACACTTAACTCTAGTCCTGCGGCTTCATTTATATTATCCGCTACCTCTACCATAAAATTGTCATAGAATATCGTCTCTTCTTCTTCAGAAGCCGGATTTAAGAGAAGAACCACGTTAGCAATCTCTTCTGACGGAGAAATAGCCGATATATCAGCAGTAAATGTTTGCCAGTTTCCATCACCAGCTGATGAAAAGGTAACCTCAAACAGATCTACTGCAGGTGTGGCATTATTCTGGAATATCACTAAAAAATCAGTAGGACCATTATTCGCTAATAAGTCTATAGATACTTGATCAAACTGAGCTGAGGAGAAAGTTCCATCTAATCCACCACCAAAAGCTCCATCTCCTGGGAATTTAGTGAACTGACCGCAGCTAGTAGAACTGTTTACTCCATCAGAACTCGGATTCAAGGCAGATAGAAGAGTTCCATTCTGGAAATCATAGCTCATATTACGCTGACATTCAAAATCATCAAATATGCTCAACACAGGATCTATCCCTTCACAAGGGTCTTCAAAAGATGTTTCAAATTTCAGATTATCAAAGAAGATAGTAGGCTCTTCGGTCCCAGAAACTTGACCTGGATCTAGAAGGAGAACTACCCTATCTATTTCTTCAGAAGGTGAAATACCACTCAAGCCTGTAGAAAAGGTTTCCCACTCACCGTTTCCTGAAGATGTGAAAGTTACTTCGAGTAGGTTAGACTGAAGCGCATTTTGTAGAATAACAAAAAAGTCAATTGGACCTTCGTTCCCAAGCAAGTCGATAGAAATAGCTTCTACATCAGCTGAAGAAACTACACCTTCAAAATCACCTCCGAATGCACCATCTCCAGGAAATTTAGTAAAGCTCCCACAGGTAGCTGAAGTATTAGCTCCTCCAGTAGATGGGTTGTCTATATTTCCTATTAGGTTTCCATTAGAAAACTCATAGGTAACATTTCTCTGACACTCAAAATCTTCTAAAATATTCAAGTCTGGCTCTACACCATCACAAGGATTATCAAACTCTGGACCCATTAAGTCATCCCATAGATAAGTGTCTGTTCCAGTGGTATTCGGTGCGAATAAAATTACTAGCCTATTAATGGCTAAATCTGAAACTCCTGGATCTGGCTGATTAGAAAAAGTAAAAGTCACTTCCTCCCATTCTCCGCTAGTGGTAGTGGTGGTCAAGTACTCACTATGCCTTCCTGTGGGGAAATTATCTGGCTGAGCGAGTGTAGCGTTCTCTAAAGTGATTTGAATTTGTGTTCCTGCTGCTGGGCTATACACTTTCATGGACATGGTTTTAGAACCATCTACGTAAGCACTACAGTCTTCTACTGCATCTATACCTATAGGATCCATAACTATTACGTCAAATGGAACATTAGCTCTTACATACTCTCCACATAAAGCACTTGAGTTAATTCCTCCTGTACTTGGGTTAGCAAAATTCTGATTTAAGCCTCCGTTAGTAAAAAAGTATGATGCCAAAGCTGCATCATCAAAATTCTCCCAAACAGTTTGGGCAGAACTATTCAATGACATAATAGCCATTAAAAAAGTAAAAAGAGTAAAATTTATTTTCATTTGATCAAACTTTTAGTTCTTTAAAAATTATGGTTTTTTATTCTATTATCTGTATCGTTTTCTTGAATCCTTCCACTTGAATAGTGAATGCTCCTGCCTCTACCATCCATGAATTGTCATATCTAACAAAAGCTAAATCTTCTACTGGAATTTCAATGGTAACTGTCTTGCTCTCTCCTCCTTTTAAATTCACTTTTTCAAATCCTCTTAATCTCTTTACACTTGGAGTTATAGATGCTACTTCATCTGTTACATACACTTGAATTACATCTTTTCCTTCTGTGTTAGACATGTTAGTCAGATCTACTCTCACTTGAATGGTTTCATTCTTAGAGTAAGTATCTTTATCTGTAGTCATTTCCTTGAACTGAAAATCTGAATAGCTCAGTCCATACCCAAACTCATACTGAGGATTGAACGCATTTCTACCGAAATTCTGGTCAAGAGTCTCCGTGTACTTATGGTCATAGAAAACAAAAGAACCTGTGTGCCTAGGATAAGTGAATGGTAAATGACCAGATGGATTAGCTTCTCCATAGATGATTTCTGCAAGGGCTTCTCCTCCGTAATCTCCAGGAAGATAGGCATGCAAAATAGCATCTGCCATAGGCTCAATTTCAGAAATGATTCTAGGTCTATTGAACATCAATACAAAAACCATAGGCTTAACTGTGGCATCTAAAGCTTTTACTAAATCACGCTGTGCTTGTGGAAGGGTGAGGTCATCTATGTCTCCAGGCTTTTCTGTAGATGGAATTTCTCCTAAAGCTACTACTATAACGTCAGTTTCAGCTGCTGCTTCCACTGCCGCTTGAATATCTATTTCTTTTCTTAACTCTACTCCCTCAGATAAAACCACCTCTCCAGCAGAAAGCTCATTCATAGCTCGATGCAGCGTTTTGGCATCTTTCGTATTGTATTTAGTATCTACTCCCTGCCATGTGTGTGTCCATGCACCATTCTGAATATTTAGGGAATTGGCAGCTGGTCCACAGAGTAACACTTTACTAGTAGAACTTACTGGCAAAGTACTATTGTCATTCTTCAGCAGCGTTATAGATTCTCTAGCAGTATTTCTAGCGCTTTCTTTATGTTCTGCTGACGCAAATTTGGTATAAGAATCGAAATCAGGAATAGGATTTTCTAGTAAACCTAGTTTCTTCTTTACAGTTAGTATTCTTCTGCAAGACAGATCTAATCTAGATTCATTTATCGTCCCTTCTTTAACCAATTCGATAAGTGCTTTGTTAAATGAATAATCATTAGGCGTCATGCTCATATCTATACCAGCTTCTACAGCTAACTTCACCGCTTCTTTCATATCGGCAGCTACTTTATGGTCTCTGTACAACTTGATAATATCTTCCCAGTCTGTTACTGCTAAACCTTCAAATCCTAATTCATCCCTTAATAGTTTGGTTAAAATATCATGGCTAGCGTGCACCGGAATTCCATTTAGTTCTCCTGAGTTGATCATTACAGTTAGCGCACCGTTATCTACTGCTTTTTGGAAAGTAGGAAGAAAATATTCTCTCAACTGTCTATCGTGGATGTAAACTGGAGTTCTATCCTTTCCAGAGAATGGCATGCTGTAACCTAAGAAGTGCTTCATACAAGCAGCTACTTTCTCTGGATTAGATGCATCTTCTCCTTGGTATCCATTTATGCATGCTTCCGTCATTTGCTTGGCTAGATATACATCTTCACCGTACGTCTCAAAAAATCTTGACCAAAGTGGTTGTCTTCCTAAATCAAGAACTGGACTGAAATTCCATGGAATCCCTGAAGCTCTACATTCATAAGCAGTGATAGCTGCTCCTTCTTCAATCAGAGCTGGATTCCAGGTAGCGGCTTGTCCAATTTGTTGAGGAAATAACGTAGCATCTACCGTATAATTCACTCCATGTATGGCGTCAATTCCATAAATAATAGGAATTTTATTTCCTTCCGTGGTGGCTTTGTTTTGCACCGCAGTAATAATCTCCTCCCAGTGCGCTCTAGTGTAAGTGTGACCTCCTACATTCAAAATAGATCCTACGTAATAGTGATTAATGGCAGAATCCAGCTTTACAGGATCTAGCTCGTGCGGTTCTTTCAGGTTGAAAATCTCTCCCACTGAAATGACATCTAGGTTTATCTGAGTCATTTGACCGACCTTCTCCTCGATGGACATTTGGGCTATGATCTGCTCTATTTCTGGATCTCTAGAGATCACCTCATCTAGGGCTTCACTTACGCTTTCTACCACTGTAGTAGTGATGATTTCTTTTTTATCTCCGCACTGAGTCAGTGCAAATACTATTATGCTTAATCCTAACCAATGGATTAGTTTCATAGTTCTATGATTTTAATGTCATCTAAATAGACGGTTCCTGAATTTTTTCCTTCGAGCCAAATCTGCTTGATCTGATCCAACTGGAATCCTTTTTTATCTAGTTCGAGTTGAGCAAGCGGAATAGTCACTTCCTGCCAATCTCCTCCAGAGTTCACATCCTGTTCTGTAATGATATTAGTACTATGGTAACGGTAATCTTCTAATACCATTCTAAACTGAGCGTCCTTGGATGTTTTGATTTTAAAAGAGAGTGCACTTTTATCTAAGATTCCTCTCCAGTTTGAAGCGTACCATCCGTTCCAATTGATTCCCCACTTGGCCCAGGAACATTCTACAGCTGTGTAATCCCACTTGATGCATTTGTTTCCGTTGGATTCAGTTATTTCTTCCAGCGTTTGGCACTTGTCAAAATCATGTCCCCAAGCATCTTCATAGAAATCTCCTTCTGTGTAAACCTCTTGTGATGGGTTTCCTTTCGGTCTAAGGAGTTCTACTTCAGCTCGGTGTGCTGCATATTCTTCTTCTGAATATGGAATAATCTCTAACTGATCTAAAAAGTATGAGCCCGCTCCTTCAAGCTGAAACTGCATCTGCTTAATAGCAGTTATGTCAACCTCTTCTTCGAAAACTGGAAAATGCCATAAAGGAACTATTAAT
>CAZTVP010000164.1:869-5932 GCA_964616995.1 uncultured Comamonadaceae bacterium | reverse complement strand
TGCCGTAGCATTATCTGTTCCACCTTCTAACCCATTCACTCCTGAGAATGACCAGTTAGCTTCTACGAAAGTTCCATCAGGACCAGTCTCACAGTTTCTGTAAGCCCATCCGTCTTGGTAGTCCCAAGCTGTTCCAGTTCCATCAGTGTCTATTTGACCGAAAGTATCTATTACAGTTCCTTGCTCGTAAAGTTCGATGGCATCATCTCCGTTTATTCCTACTACTCCATCTACATAAGTAGGTGCAAAACCAAAGAACGTTGTAAAATCAGTTTCGTTAGCAGCTACATATATGAAATCTCCTGCTGTGGCTGCATCTGCCGGGAACGCAAATTCCTGTCCTGGAGATCCACCTCCGTTAGTGATAGATGCTAATCCAAATACAGATAAGTCAGCTATATTATTTACTACATAAATCTCCACTCCTTTAGGCTGACCTCCTGACAGTGAACCATCAAATACAGCAGTAAGGATTAAATCATTAGTGATTACGAATGGAGTTCCTGCACATGAACAGTCTCCCTGGATTACGTCATTATTAGTAGTAGCATCCATATCATCACATGGATCTCCGAAGTTAGCCATCTCTACTGGACAGTCAAATACAGTTAAGTCCGTAGGACAGTCTCCTGTAAAGTTAAGGTTAGATAAAGTGAAACCACTGTATCCATCCATACCGTCATCTGCATACTGGAATGCTAAATAAATCTCTGATGAACCTCCTAAAGAAGATAGATCTACTGAGTAAGATCCAGCAGCATCATATGTACCTAAAGAAATCCAAGTAGATGCAGTAGGATCACCCATATAAGAAGTAGTGTACTGAAGATCTAAAGTAGTAGCACCAAATGACTCAGCTAAATCAAAAATGAAATCAGAAGAAACAACTCCTGAAAAATCAAATCCTGAAGAAACTAACCATAAATCAATATTCTCCATACATCCTCCACCGCAGAATCCATTGGCAGTGTATGATCCGTCTCCGTTATCTATCCACTCATCTCCATCAGAGTTAGCTGTTACAGTTACTCCTGTCCAAACTATAGGGTCACATGTAACGACCGGAGTTCCTGCACATGAACAATCTCCCTGAAGTACATCATTTTCAGTTAAAGAGTCTCCATCATCACAAGCATCTCCTGGAAGCTCACAAGTACCATCATCCGTAGTGGCATTAGAATCAAAGTTACATGCCATCATATTTGTACATCCTGGCACTACAGCTGGACAAGTAGTTTCATAAGTTCCTATTGGAAGTGGAGAAGTAGCTGTAGCATTATCAGACCCTCCTTCTAGACCATTCACTCCAGAGTAAGACCAGTTAGCCTCTACGAAAGTTCCATCAGGACCAGTCTCACAGTTTCTGTAAGCCCATCCATCCTGATAATCCCAAGCTGTACCAGTTCCATCAGTGTCTATTTGACCGAAAGTATCTATCACAGTTCCTTGCTCATAAAGCTCTATGGCATCATCTCCGTTTATTCCTACTACTCCATTCGTATAAGTAGGTGCAAAACCAAAGAATGTAGTAAAATCAGTTTCATTAGAAGCTACATATATGAAATCTCCTGCTGTAGCAGCATCTGCTGGAAATGTATATTCCTGCCCAGGAGAGCCTTGTCCATTGGTGATAGAAGCTAATCCATAAATTGATAAATCTACTATATCATTTACCACATATATCTCTACTCCTTTAGGCTGACCTCCTGAAAGTGAACCATCAAATACAGCAGTAAGGATTAAATCATTAGTGATTACGAATGGAGTTCCTGCACATGAACAGTCTCCCTGGATTACGTCATTATTAGTAGTAGCATCCATATCATCACATGGATCTCCGAAGTTAGCCATCTCTACTGGACAGTCAAATACAGTTAAGTCCGTAGGACAGTCTCCTGTAAAGTTAAGGTTAGATAAAGTGAAACCACTGTATCCATCCATACCGTCATCTGCATACTGGAATGCTAAATAAATCTCTGATGAACCTCCTAAAGAAGATAGATCTACTGAGTAAGATCCAGCAGCATCATATGTACCTAAAGAAATCCAAGTAGATGCAGTAGGATCACCCATATAAGAAGTAGTGTACTGAAGATCTAAAGTAGTAGCACCAAATGACTCAGCTAAATCAAAAATGAAATCAGAAGAAACAACTCCTGAAAAATCAAATCCTGAAGAAACTAACCATAAATCAATATTCTCCATACATCCTCCACCGCAGAATCCATTGGCAGTGTATGATCCGTCTCCGTTATCTATCCACTCATCTCCATCAGAGTTAGCTGTTACAGTTACTCCAGACCATAAGATTGGGTCACATGTTACGATAACTGTTCCTGCGCAAGAGCAGTCTCCCTGTAGTACATCATTTTCAGTAGATGAATCTCCATCATCACAAGCATCTCCTGGAAGCTCACAAGTACCATCGTCTTGTGTGGCGTTTACATTATAATTACATGCTGATGCATTAGTACATCCTAAAATAGTACCTGCAGTAGGTGAATAGGTTCCTAGTGGCACAGGATTAGTAGCGGTAGCATTAGTAGTTTCTCCATCTAGGACATTAGGTCCCGCTACATTCCAATCTGATGCAGTCCAAGATGTAGATCCAGTAGTACCATCCACTCTATAGGCCCACGAATCGAGATATTCCCAAGGTTGTCCTGTGCCGTCCGTTCCTACTATACCATAAACATCTATCACACTTCCGTTAAAGAATAATTCAATATTATCGTCACCGTTAATACTTAGTGCACCTACGATATAATCTTCAGAAAATCCGAAGAAAGAATCGAACTCTGCGTCATTAGCGGTGCAATAAATAAAATCTCCAGATGTGGCTGCCACAGCAGGGAATGTGAAATCTGCACCACTGGATGCTCCAGCGTTAAATGCCGAACCTATTCCATAAAGAGATAAATCAGGAATATCATTGACAACATAGAGTTCTACCCCTTTAGGAGTTCCTCCTGACAAAGGACCGTCAAAAATCCCAGTAATAATTAAATCCTGAGAAAAAACAGGAAGCGTTAAAAGCATAGATATAGCTCCTAACAGTACATTTTTTAATTTCATTTTTAATTGTTTAGATAAATAGATTGATAATTAAGGTTTATCCCTCAAAATATTTAATTCAGCGCGAAATTACTGTTTTTAATCCTGTCTAATATTAAGTAAATGTGAAGAACTTGATGTCTATCCACATTACCAAACAGAAAGCTTTTTAAAGTGTCATTTTTACACTTACTCCACTTAACAGGTGTTCATGGGAGATCCACACTCTGCTTCTGATAAGTCATTCATATTCAAATCGAAGCAGAATGTCAAATTTCTGTTAACAAAATCTTGGTTTGATACTTTCAGGAGATTTTACCTGCCCATTCCTACTACTTTCGGTGGTTTAGATTAACCATGAGTTCAAAGAGTCAAAAGGTCATAATAATAGGCGGAGGTTTCAGTTCATTATCTGCAAGCTGCTACTTAGCTCGGCTAGGGTATGACGTTACTATTTTAGAGAAGAATGATTCCATAGGTGGCAGAGCTAGACAGTTTTCTGAATCAGGGTTCACTTTCGATATGGGGCCAAGCTGGTATTGGATGCCTGATGTTTTTGACTCTTTTTTTGAGCACTTCGGTAAAAAAGTATCAGACTATTATGAATTAGAACGACTGGACCCTTCTTATCAAGTGGTTTATGGACCAGGAGATGAAATGGTCATCCCCGCTGATATGGGAGAGCTAGAAGCATTGTTCAATTCCATAGAGCCAGGAGCTGGAGAAAAGCTAAGAGAATTCTTAAAACAGGCGGCATATAAATATGAGGTTGGTATTAATAAGTTAGTACATAAACCTGGAGAATCAATTACTGAGTTTGTAAGTCTTAAACTTCTATTAGATGTACTGAGAATGGATGTTTTCAAGTCCATGACAAGCCATGTAAAACAATACTTCAAGCACCCTAGACTGGTTCAGTTAATGGAGTTTCCTGTTCTGTTTTTGGGAGCTTTGGCAGAGAAAACACCTGCCCTTTACAGTTTAATGAACTATGCTGACATGTCTTTAGGTACTTGGTATCCAAAAGGTGGCATGTTCAACATAGTTTCAGCTATGGAAAGTTTAGCTAAAGAATTAGGAGTTAATATTCTTACTAGTCATGAGGTTAGTTCTGTAAACAATGTGGGGAATCAGGTAAAATCGGTTTCGACTTCAAAATATGGTGATTTCCAGTGTGACATTCTTTTGGCTGGAGCTGATTACCATCACGTGGATACTAAGCTGGTAGCACCTGATAAGCGTAATTATTCTGATGGTTATTGGGATAAGCGAGTGATGGCTCCATCATCACTATTATACTATGTAGGATTGAACAGAAAATTAGACAAGTGCTTACATCATAACTTGTTTTTCGATACAGACTTTGCACCGCATGCTAAAGACATTTACGAGAATCCTAGGTGGCCAAAGAACCCTCTTTTTTATGCCTCAGTTACATCTAAAACTGATGATACTGTAGCTCCCGAAGGACATGAAAATTTATTCTTACTGATACCTGTGGCTCCGGGATTAAAGGAGGATGAAAGTATTAGAGAGAAATACTTCGACATTATCATTAAAAGAATGGAAGATTATGTGGGACATGACATTAAATCACACATAGTTTACAAGAGAAGTTTTGCTCATAAGGACTTTAAAACTGACTATAACTCGTTTAAAGGAAATGCCTATGGTTTAGCTAATACACTTAAGCAAACTGCTATTCTAAAACCTTCATTAAGAAGTAAGAAACTAAAGAACATGTATCACACAGGACAGCTCACTGTTCCAGGTCCTGGTGTACCACCTAGTCTGATTTCAGGTAAGGTGGTTTCTGAACTCATTAATAAATACCATAATTAAGATGAAAGAGATTTTTGACACATCGAGTTTAAAGGTGAGTAAGCTAGTGACTAATTCATACAGCACTAGCTTTTCGATAGGCATAAAGTTACTTGGACAAAGCGTGAGACCGCAGATTTATGCTATTTATGGATTTGTCAGATACGCGGATGAAATTGTAGATTCAT
>CAZTVP010000164.1:0-859 GCA_964616995.1 uncultured Comamonadaceae bacterium | reverse complement strand
ATTATTTGATGAGTTTGTTAATGATTACCACCTATCATTAAAAAGAGGAATTAGTCTAAACCCTGTACTCAATTCATTTCAGAAGGTAGTGAATGAGTACAATCTTCATGAGTTGGTAGATGCTTTTTTGCACAGCATGAGACTAGATTTAGTAAAAGCAGAATACAAGACAGAGAAAGAATACAAAAAGTACATTTACGGATCCGCAGATGTAGTAGGACTCATGTGTCTAAAAGTATTTGTGAAAGGAGATGAAAAGAGATATGATGAACTAAAAGGTGAGGCCATGAAGTTAGGAAGTGCTTTCCAAAAAGTGAATTTCCTTAGAGACCTTAAAGACGACTTTGAAAGATTAGGAAGATCTTACTTCCCTAATGTGAAGGAATATGTTTTCACGGAAGAAACTAAACAAGAAATTATAGGTGAGATTGAAGAAGACTTCAAAGAAGCACTTGTAGGAATTCACAAACTACCCATAGAAGGAAGGCTAGGGGTTTATATAGCTTACAAGTACTATTTAGGTTTACTTAAAAAGATAAAAAAGAAAAGTAGTGAGGCTATCTTGAGTGAAAGAGTCAGAATTTCTAATGCTCGAAAAGCGGTTATACTAGCTAAATCTTACGTAAGACATAGAATAAATATGCTTTAATGAAAATACTCATAGTCATATTAAGTTCTTTCCTGAGTGACTCCAACTGTGATCTTTCCGCGTTAAGAACCGATTTTTATTCCACTGAAAAAACTGAGAGTGAAATCTATAGTTTTATAGAAAAGGCTTCTGAGATGTCATGCCCTGAGGTTACACCATTCTTAGCTTGTGCTCTTATGCAGCGCGCGGAGCATTCCTTTTGGCCTCCTA
>CAZTVP010000163.1:5458-5941 GCA_964616995.1 uncultured Comamonadaceae bacterium | reverse complement strand
GCCGTGGAAAAAAACCACCAAAAAAGAATAAAGAAGAAGAGGAAGAAAAAGAAGTAGATGGGTTCGGTGATGAAATAGAAGATGATAAGAAGAAAAAGAAAAAAAGCGAGTTTAATCCCTTCCATGAGGTTCTAAAACTAGCTATGATGGTGAAAAACGTCTCAGGTAGTTATACTAGAAATGAAAGCACATTTTTACCTGGGTATGACAGAGATACTTACCTATTAGGAATGGACAGGAACTTTAATGGGCCAGGTTTAGGTTTCTTAATAGGACAGCAAGACCGGTCCTTATTCAGAGACGGAAGCACCGGATTGATAGAAGATATTTCGGACAACAATTGGCTCGTTCAGCAGCCTAATCTAAATTTATTATTAGAAAACACATTCTCTGAATCATTTAACTTTAGAGCTAATATTGAACCTATTAAAGATGTAAAAATCGAGCTCAATATGAATAGCCAAACTGCTGTTAATAACAGAG
>CAZTVP010000163.1:0-5448 GCA_964616995.1 uncultured Comamonadaceae bacterium | reverse complement strand
AGAGCGTTTTATGTCTATGATCCATTAGCTATTAACGATCCAGATTTACAAGCTCTAGACCTAGTAGAAGGAGTAGAAGATGGGCAGTGGGGTGATTACGTAACACAGTCACCTGCTGAAACCGGAAACTATAGCGCATCTATTCTAGCGTGGCCTACCGCCTTCATTAATGATAATGATGATAATACTTCAGACGTGTTCGATACCTTCTTATCTAACCGTTTAGATGCCTCAGCCATCGTAAGTCAAGAATATGAGTTCAATGAGACTTCATTTGATTCTCTAAGAGGTTATTGGACCGGATACGGACCACTAAGCCAGAGAGTAGCTATACCAGCATTTGTGGCAGCATATACGGGTAGAGATATAAATTCCGTTAGTACAGATCCTACCAAAGTAAAAATGGCTCCCAACTGGACGGTAAGATATAATGGGCTTACCAAGATTAAGTCTATGAAGAAAATCTTTAAGCAGTTCAGAATTAATCATAGTTATAGAGCTAATTACTCCATGTCCTATGTACGAAATGTAGGATATGAAGGCCCAACTGAATTTGCTCCGGATGTTCAGGAAGAACTGGATCAAGCAGATTTTGCCAATTATATAGATCCAAATCAGATCAGTACAGTAACTATTTCTGAACAGTTAAGCCCTCTTTTAGGGTTTGATATGACGCTGAACAAGAAGAATAAAAACAAGAAGCCTATAGACCCTCAGATCAAAATAGAGTTCAGAAGAGACAGAACAGTTACACTGGGGTTAGCCAATTATCAGATCACCGAAACTAAGAGTAGATCATTTATTATAGGAATAGGTGGTAAAATACCTGAAGTACCTATCGGTTGGTTAAGAAGTAAAAGAAGCAGACTTCCAGGAAAATACCTAGAGAATTCTCCTATTAACTTAAGAGCAGACTTAACCATAAGAGATAACTCTACCATCATTAGAAGAATAGAAGAGCTTCAGAATCAAGTGACTGCAGGTCAGCGCTTGTTCTCTCTTAAGACTTCTGCAGATCTTCAAGTATCTGATAAGCTTACAGTAAGATTCTTCTATGATCATCAGATAACGGAACCTAAGATTTCTACTTCGTTCAGAACATCTAATATTAGCTCAGGTCTTTCACTCAGATTTACACTTACTCAGTAGTAATCCTATCATTAAAAATAATAGAGGAAATAGTTGATGAAAAGGGAACTTTTAGCGGTGCAAAATCTGCTAGGAATCTCTACATTTGAAGCCAGTTTAAACCTTATTAAAAATGGACTTTCCGACTGAATTAAAATACACAAAAGACCACGAGTGGATCAAAGTAGAAGGAGATATAGCTACTGTAGGAATCACCGCCTTTGCACAAGGTGAGTTAGGAGACATCGTTTATGTAGATATAGATGCTGTAGGTGAAGACCTTGACGCAGAAGAGACCTTCGGTTCTGTAGAAGCAGTTAAAACCGTATCAGATTTATTCATGCCTATATCTGGAGAAGTGACTGAAATCAATGAGGCACTTGAAGATACTCCCGAAGCAGTAAATGAGGATCCTTACGGTGCAGGATGGATGGTAAAAATCAAAATTTCTGATTCTTCAGAATTAGATAATCTACTTAGTGCTGAGGATTACCAAAAACTTATAGGTTAAGACAAGTGCAGCTCTTCTGGAGACATTTTTCTTTTACACTCATCTGGGCATTAATCATACTTGTACTCTATTGTATACCAGGTTCGGATATGCCTTCCATGAGTTTCTGGAAGATTCTAGAACCAGACAAAGCCGCTCACATGGGTGTTTTTCTCATTCTAATGTGTTCACTGACTTTCTCAGTATTCAAACAACACAAAGTAGTTTGGCTTAGAAGAAGAACCCTGAGAAATAGTGCTTTAATTTGCTTAGCTTATGGAACTGTGCTTGAATTGCTTCAAGGTACTTTAGTGAGTGAACGTGTTACAGACATCTATGATATTCTGGCTAACGGACTGGGAGTGGTGCTTGGAATTGTGATTTTAAAAGTTTTTTTCAGAGATATCCTCACTTGATTTGGAATAAAAATTGTTTCTTTACACGTTACATCTTTTAAAGAACCAGAAATGGAATTAAAAAAATCTAAAGACGCAGACTTAGAACGTAAAAAGTTCAGCTGGATAGCACTAGGTGCTTGTGCCGTGCTCTCACTTCTGCTTTTGACTTTCGTTATAACTTCTTATGACATTAAGGAGATAGAAGACAAAAAGAAAGTTCAGAAAGTAGATGAGCTAGAAGAAGAAATAGTAGCAGCTTCTACGCCACCACCTCCACCACCACCTCCGCCACCACCTCCCACTACTGCAGTATTAGAAATAGTAGAAGATGATGAGGAAATCATAGAGCTAAATCTAGATATGGAGATAGATGAAGATGAGGAGATAGAAGATGTACAATACGAAGAGGAAGAAGAAGAAATTTACGAAGCTCCTATCATGACGAGAGCTGAGCGTATGCCAGTTTTCCCAGGAGACTGTGAAGGCATAGCAGATGCAGATGAGCAGGATAGATGTACACAAGCTGAAATAATCAAATTCGTTCAGTCCAATGCTCCTTATCCAGACATAGCTAAGGAAAATGGCTTCCAAGGGAAAGTATTCTTAACGTTCATCGTAGATGAAAATGGAAAAGTAGGTAACGTAGAAATCCTGAAAGGAATTCACAAGAGTTTAGATGACTCCGCTACTAGTGCAGTAATGAAGCTTCCTAAATTCACTCCAGCTAGCCAGAGAGGTAAACCGGTTAAACTGAAGTACACCATTCCAGTGAACTTTAAGCTGAGATAATCCCTCACTTAGATTAATAAAAAGATTTGAAACCCTGTTCCTTTTGGAATGGGGTTTTTTTATGCCTTTTGAGCTTTGTGAGGCACTCAAATCAGGTGCTTTAAAGTTATAAAATTGTCCATTGACAACTATAATGAGTGCCAACTGTATCTTTTTAAGAACTTCTGCATTATTAGTAATGAAAGTCGTTAACATCTTTCTTCACTAAAAAGCTTCACACATGAAATACCACAAATCCGCTCGTGACCTGCTTCAAGAAAAAGAGCAGGTAGAAAAAGCTAAAAAAGACCCGAGGGCTTTCAAACCTATTTACGAAAACTACTTCGGGTTGATTTCTTCTTTTATCTACAAGAGAATAGAAACTAAAGAGGAAGCATTCGATTTAGCTCAGAAAACCTTCATGAAAGCACTAGAGAGGATTCAGCAGTTTGAATTTAGAGGTGTGCCTTTCAGCTCATGGTTATTTAGAATAGCCATCAATGAGATTAACCAGTACTTCAGAGATAAGAATAAAATAAGGACAGTAAATCTAGAAACTGAAGAGGTGAACCACCTGTTCCAGAATGTAGATGATTCCATTTATGATGAAGACCAAATAGAGCTTCTAAAAACGGCTTTAAAATACCTAAGCTCCATGGATTACTTGATGTTAGAAATGCGCTTCTTTGAAGAACGACCATTTAAAGAAATGGCAGAAATCCTAGAGATTACAGAAACTAATGCCAAGGTGAAAACCTACAGAGCCATAGACAAATTAAAAAAAGTAGTAGCCAAAATGAGCTCTGCCGCTTAAAAAGAAAAGATTATGAAATTCAATAATATACATATAAACCGCGCCCCGCTTTCTGATAATGAGATTCAGTCCGCCATGAACTTTGAGGCATTATTCGATACTACTGGCTCCGCCATGAGTCACACTGCTAAAGCTAAAGGCATAGTGAAATGGATAGGTCTAAGTGTAATACTCCTAGCTGGTACAGCAGCACTAATTTGGAACACTACTCTTAATAGCGAGGCTAGTTCTACCGAGTCTTCCAAAGAAACTCCTATAGCTTTGGAGGATTCGCTAGATACCAAAGAACAAATAGCACAAATTCAGCCGCCTATAAAAGGAATAGACCTTCCCTTTGAGAGCATTGCAGTAGATAATGCCAAGGGAGGAACATTCCAGATAGCATCCAGTGCGCTAACCATTCCACCAAACACTTTTTCTGATGCTGAAGGAAATGCCATAGATGGTGAAATCACACTACACTACCGAGAGTTCAATTCTGCACTGGAAATCTTTACCGCAGGAATTCCTATGACGCTGGATAGTGCCGGTGTGGAGTATCATTTTGAATCCAACGGCATGGTTGAGCTACGAGGAGAACAGAATGGTGAAGAAGTATTCATTATGCCTGAGAAGCAGATAGAAATAGCCATGGATGTAGAGGAGAAAAGAGATGGCTTTAACGAGTATTTCTTCAATGAAACCACTGGCGAATGGGAATACATAAGACCTCAGCGGTATGAGGTAAAAAAAGTGAAAATACCTGAGCAAGGAACGGATAATATGGTAAGCTCAGAGTTCTTTGATGAAGAAGTGGATGACTTCGCAATCACTGAAATTCCAGAACAGAATTCCGTGCAGAATGACCCAGTTTTGCAACGCATAAAAACACAACTCACACAAACCGAACCTCCGTTAGAACCCAAAGCCGCAGAGGGAGATTTACCTCTATTAGAACTGGAGGTAGATAAAACCGAATTTCCAGAACTGGCGGGCTTCTTAGGGTTACAATTTCAAGTATCAGAAAAAGACAGTAAAAAATTCGATACGGGATGGGGAGACATCATTTGGGAAGATATACGCGTGAGCAAGTCAGAAAAAGAAGGCTACTACCGCATGATATTCAGTAAGCCTGGCAAACGCGTGAGGGTGAGCTGCACACCGGTTTTTCAAGGTGAAGCGCTAGAAAATGCCAAGGAAAAATATGAAGAGATGCTCTCTCAATATAACACACGCGTAGATAGCCTAAAAGTAGCTGAAGAAGAAAGAAGGTTAGCACTACTAGAGCAGCAGCGCCAGTGGAGAGAACAGCAGAGAATGAATGCTGAAGAACGTGCCCGGCAGCAGCGTGAGCAAATGCAGAATATGCAAATAGCACAAAATTTGAATGGCAACATTACGCTGCTTTTTACGGCTAATTCCTTCGGGCTGTATAACTGTGATACACCACGAAATCTACCAGATGAAAAAGTGCTTGTAGCCGATTTTCAAGATGAAGACCAAAATGATATATCAAGCATGGTAAAGCTTATAGAAGGAGATAAAAGGATGCTTTACCATTATTATAACAACTATAAGAATTTCGGGTTTGACCCTGGAGAAAAGAACATGCTCCTGAGTACTTCTACAGATGGCAAGCTCCTGTATCTGACTCCTAATGAGTTTGAAGAACAGGTGAATGAAGATAGTCCTAGGCGGTGCAAAATTAGAATGAATAAATGCGAAGAAGAACTTGAAACTTTTGAAGAATTGGAAGATTTCTTAGAAGAAAAGGGAATGGAAATTTCCTCCTGACCCTTAGATTTTCTAATCTCTGTTAGATTACTCCCTGAGTGGATTTTGGGTCAATTTTTTTGACTACAGAATTTTCT
>CAZTVP010000162.1:3249-5969 GCA_964616995.1 uncultured Comamonadaceae bacterium | reverse complement strand
TTCAAAGGCGGAGGTAGAGTTTTCGGACCTAAGCCAAGAACTTACAAGGTAAACTTAAACAAGAAGGTTAAAGTGCTAGCTCGTAAGAGTGCTTTAAGTCACAAAGCTAAAGAGAATGCTGTTTTAGTAATGGAAAACATTTCTATGGATTCTCCTAAGACAAGAGAATTCAAAGGAATCCTTGACAACATGGAAATGGCGAATAACAAATTACTTTTTGTTACAGCTGATTACAATACGAATTTACACCTGTCTTCTAGAAACCTAAAGAAGCAGAGAGTTATGAGTGCAAACGACTTAAGTACTTATGACATTCTAAATTGTGAGAAGATAGTTCTTCTTGAAGGAAGTGTAGAGAAGATTCAAGAAACGCTAAAGTAGAAGACTGATGAAGACGATATTAATAAGACCATTGATCACAGAAAAGACTTCTGCAGCATCAGATAGACATAACCAGTTCAGTTTTATCGTAAACAGAAATGCGAATAAAATTGAGATTAGAAAAGCTATCGAACAAGAGTATAAAGTAAGTGTAAGTGATGTTAGAACCATCAATGTAGATGGTAAACTAAAAACTCGTTACACAAAAACAGGTGTAGTTTCAGGTAGAACACCTTCAGTGAAGAAGGCTATTGTAAGCTTAGCGGCTGGAGAAACTATAGATTTTTACGCTAATCTCTAATAAAGAAAGACCATGGGATTAAGAAAATTAAAACCGATAACTCCAGGACAGCGTCATAAAATCATCTCGACTTTCGAGGAGATAACTACTGACAAGCCACATAAACCGCTATTAGCTCCGCTAAAGAAAAGTGGTGGTAGAAATAACACTGGAAAGATGACCATGAGATACAGAGGTGGTGGTCATAAAAGAAGATATAGAATCATAGACTTTAAAAGAGACAAGCACGAGCAAGCTACGATCTTAACCATAGAATATGATCCAAATAGAACATGTAGAATTTGTCTAGTAGAATACTCAGACGGAGAGAAGAGATATATCATAGCACCAGCAGGGATTAAAGTTGGTCAGAAAATTTCTTCAGGAGCTAAAGCTACTCCAGAGGTAGGTAACACTATGTACTTATCTGATATTCCACTAGGTACAGTGATTCACAACGTAGAATTGCATCCTGGGAAAGGAGGAATCTTGGCTAGAAGTGCTGGATCTTCAGCTCAGCTAGTTGCCAGAGAAGGTAAATATGCTATCATCAAGCTTCCTTCAGGAGAGACTAGAATGATACTTACTAAGTGTTTAGCTACTATAGGAACTGTATCTAACTTTGAGCACAACCTACAGAGATCAGGTAAAGCAGGTAGAAGTAGATGGTTAGGTAGAAGACCTAGAGTAAGAGGTGTAGCCATGAACCCAGTTGATCACCCGATGGGTGGTGGTGAAGGTAAATCTTCAGGAGGTCACCCGAGATCAAGAAAAGGTCTTCCAGCTAAAGGATATAAGACCAGAAGTAAGACTAAGGCAAGTAGCCAGTTTATTATAGAAAAAAGAAAAAAGTAAGTTAAGTAGAAATGGCTAGATCGTTAAAAAAACCACCTTTTGTCCACTATAAGTTGGCACAGAGAGTAGATGAAGCTCACGCTTCTGGTAAGAAGACAGTAATAAAAACATGGTCACGTGCTTCTACTATAACACCGGATTTCGTTGGACTTACTTTCGGAGTGCATAACGGAAGACAGTTTGTTCCAGTATTTGTAACTGAGAACATGGTAGGACATAAACTTGGTGAATTTTCTCCAACTAGAACTTTCAGAGGTCACGGAGGAAAGAAAGACAAAGGAAAAAGATAATTAATAGGTAAACGGATTTAAAAATGGGTGCCAGAAAGAAAAATACTGCGGATCAATTAAAAGCGGAAAAGCAAAAAATAGCTATTGCCAAGCTGAATAATTGTCCTACTTCTCCTCGAAAGATGAGAAAGATAGCAGACTTAGTTAGAGGAAAAGATGTTTTCCATGCGTTAAACGTACTGAAGTACAGCAAGCAGGAAGCGTCTGTGAAATTAGAGAAGCTGTTGAAATCAGCCATAGCTAACTGGGAAGCTAAGAATGATGGAGAAAGAGCAGATGAGGCTGGATTAGTAGTAAGTCGAATCCAAGTGGATAGTGCTAGAATGCTAAAAAGAATACAGCCAGCTCCACAGGGAAGAGCACACAGAATTAGAAAGAGATCAAATCACGTTACACTCATAGTAGATAAAGCTTCCAAATAATAAAGTAGAATGGGACAGAAAACAAATCCAATAGGAAACAGACTAGGTTTTATTAGAGGTTGGGACTCTAACTGGTACGGTGGAAAAGATTATTCTGCTAAGATTGAGGAAGATGATAAGATCAGAAGATACTTGCATGCTAGACTTCAAAGAGCGAGTGTATCTAAAATCATTATCGAAAGAACTTTAAAAGTAGTTACTGTAACAGTAATGACTTCTCGTCCAGGTGTTATTATCGGAAGAGGTGGTTCTGAAGTTGATAAGCTGAAAGAAGAGTTAAAGAAATTAACTAAGAAGGAAATTCAGATCAATATCTACGAGATTAAAAGACCTGAGTTAGATGCCAAGTTAGTTGCGGATAGCATAGCTAGACAAATAGAGGGAAGAATTTCATTCAGAAGAGCTGCTAAAATGTCAGTAGCAGGAACTATGAGAGTAGGTGCTGAAGGGATAAAAGTTCAAATCAGCGGAAGATTGAATGGAGCGGAGATG
>CAZTVP010000162.1:2316-3239 GCA_964616995.1 uncultured Comamonadaceae bacterium | reverse complement strand
AGATGGCTAGAAGTGAGTCTTACAAAGATGGTAGAATTCCACTTCACACTTTCAGAGCTGATATTGACTATGCTCTAAGTGAAGCACACACTACTTACGGAAGAATTGGTGTAAAAGTGTGGATTTGTAAAGGAGAAGTTTACGGTAAAAGAGATCTATCTGCTACTGCTGGACTAGAAAAGAAACAATCAAGAGGAGGAAGATCTCCTAGAAGAAAGAAATAGTAAAAGGTTAAAACGCAGCTAAGATGTTACAACCAAAAAGAACCAAATTTAGAAAAGCCCAGAAAGGTAGAATCAAAGGTCTTGCTTACAGAGGAAGTAAGATAACTGCTGGGTCTTTCGGATTGAAGACATTAGAAGAAGGATTCATTACTTCTAGACAGATAGAGGCAGCCCGTATCGCTTTAACGAGGTACATGAAAAGGGAAGGAAAAGTTTGGATTAGAATCTTTCCAGACAAGCCTATCACATCTAAGCCAGCAGAGGTAAGGATGGGTAAAGGTAAGGGAGCCCCTAGTCATTGGGTAGCTGTAGTTAAGCCTGGAAGAATAATGTTTGAGGCAGAAGGTGTACCTGTAGAGGTAGCTAGAGAAGCTCTTAGACTTGCTGCGCAAAAGCTTCCTGTAAAGACAAAATTTGTTGTAAGACCAGATTATACAGAATAGGATTATGAAAGCATCAGAGTTAAAAGATTTATCAGAAAAGGATTTGATGGAGAGACTTGAAGAACTAAAAGAGTCTTTAAATCAAATGAAATTCCAACATTCAGTTTCTGGTCTTGAGAGTCCAATTCAGATTAGGGATTCAAGAAGAAATGTGGCTAAAATTCTTACAGAATTAAATAGCAGAAAAGCCAACAATTAAGAAGGTTAATAATGGAGAAGAGAAACCTTAGAAAAGAAAGAATCGGAGTAGTTACTA
>CAZTVP010000162.1:0-2306 GCA_964616995.1 uncultured Comamonadaceae bacterium | reverse complement strand
TTATGGAAAGTTCCTTAAAAAGACTACGAAGTTAGTAGCGCATGATGAGGAAAACACCTGCAATATTGGTGATACAGTAAAAATTATGGAAACTAGACCTCTTAGCAAGAGAAAATGTTGGAGACTAGTGGAAGTATTAGAAAGAGCTAAGTAATAATAGTTAGATAGAAAAGCTATGATACAGACAGAGTCAAGATTAAAAGTGGCAGATAACAGCGGTGCAAAGGAAGTTCTTTGTATCAAAGTCCTAGGTGGATCTAAAAGAAGATATGCTTCAGTAGGAGATAAGATAGTAGTTTCAGTAAAATCTGCTATGCCATCTGGAGGAGTTAAAAAAGGAGCTGTTTCTAAGGCTGTGGTTGTGAGAACGAAGAAAGAAATTAGAAGACCTGATGGTAGCTACATAAGATTCGATGATAATGCTGCAGTTTTATTAAATGCAGGTGGAGAGATGAGAGGTACACGTATCTTCGGACCAGTAGCTAGAGAGTTGAGAGAGAAGAGTTATATGAAAATTGTTTCACTTGCGCCTGAGGTGCTGTAAACTAGATAAAGATGAATAAGAAGTTTCACATTCATAAAGGAGATACTGTTAAAGTTATAGCAGGTGTTGACAAGGGAAAAGAAGGAAAAGTGATTAAGGTTCTTACTAAAAAGGACAGAGCACTTGTAGAAGGAGTTAATGTGGTAAGCAAGCACATTAAGCCAAGTCCTACTAATCCTCAAGGAGGAATTGTAAAGACAGAAGCAGCTATTCATGTTTCTAACCTAATGGTAGTAGATTCTAAAGGAAACGTTACCAGAGTAGGTAGAAGAAGAAATAGCGAAGGAAGATTAGAGAGATATTCTAAAAAATCAAACGAAGTAATTAAGTCATGAGTTATTCGCCAAGATTAGCAGCTACTTATAACGATGAGATTGTACAGGATTTAATGAAAAAATTCGAGTACAAGAGCATCATGCAAGTACCAAGGATAGAAAAGATTTGCCTTAACCAAAGATTAGGTAAAGCTACTTCAGATAAGAAGATTGTAGATACAGGAGTTCAGGAGATGACTGCTATAGCAGGTCAGAAAGCTGTGGCTTGTCTTTCTAAGAAAGATGTATCTAACTTCAAGTTAAGAAAGGGTATGCCTATAGGAACTAAGGTAACACTTAGAAGAGAGAGAATGTATGAGTTTTTAGATAGACTTATAGCAGTATCTCTTCCTAGAACGAGAGACTTTAGAGGAGTAAAGAATTCAGGATTTGACGGAAGAGGAAACTTCACTTTCGGAGTGAAAGAACAAATCATCTTCCCAGAAATCAATATTGATAAGATAAAAGAAATTAACGGAATGGACATTACCATTGTTACATCTGCTCAAACAGATGAAGAAGCTAAAGCACTTCTGACAGCATTTGGATTCCCATTCAATAAAAATTAATACCGATGGCTAAAGAATCTATGAAAGCGCGTGAAAGAAAGCGCGAAAGACTAGTAGAAGTTTATGCTGAAAAAAGAGCTGCTCTTAAAGCTGCAGGTGATTGGGACGCTTTACAAAAGTTACCAAGAAACTCAGCTAAAGTAAGATTACATAACAGATGTAGCCTTACAGGAAGACCAAGAGGGTACATGAGACAATTCGGAATCTCGAGAGTACTTTTCAGAGAGATGGCTAACAAAGGCCTTATTCCAGGAGTTAAAAAAGCCAGCTGGTAGAAATTTAAAAGATTACAAAGGAGATGAATACTGATCCAATAGCAGATTACCTGACCAGAATAAGAAACGCTCAAAGCGCTGGTCACAGAGTAGTAGAAATTCCTGGTTCTAATATGAAAAGAGCCATGACCGAGATCTTATTTGATAAAGGATATATCCTAAATTATAAGTTCGAGGAAGATGATAAGCAAGGAGTAATTAAGATAGCTCTTAAATACCATCCTCAAACCAAAAGACCAGCTATAACTAAAATCCAAAGAGTTAGTAAGCCAGGTTTAAGAAAGTATTCTGGTGCAGGTTCACTGCCTAGAGTATTAAATGGTCTAGGAATCGCTATCATCTCTACTAGCCGTGGAGTAATCACGAATAAAGAGGCTCAGAAAGCCAACGTGGGAGGAGAAGTACTCTGCTACGTTTATTAAAAGAATTATAGAAAAGACTTAGTTATGTCAAGAATAGGAAAAGCGCCCATTAGCATAGTAAAAGGTGTCGAAGTAAAAATCGATGGAAACACCGTTACTGTAAAAGGTCCTAAAGGTGAAATTTCTCAAGAAATTGATGACTGTGTTACGGTTAAGCAAGAAGGAGAAGAAATAACTTTTGA